>JAODNL010000370.1 GCA_025465405.1 Pseudonocardiales bacterium
GCGACCTTCACCCAGTGGAGCGCCATCATCGCGACGGAGCTCATTCACAAAGCACTCGCACCGGTGATCCGCTCGATCCCAGCGTCCTCCGGCGGGGACGAGCCGGGCTTCATGGCCGTCGGCTTCGACCCGAGGGTGCAGGCGAACTTCGTGGTGAGCAACAACGAGGGCATCGGTTGGGGCGCGACCCGAACGCACGACGGCGGCAATGCGCAGCAACACCCGTCGCAAACCACGGTGCGCAACACGCCCATTGAAGTGCTCGAGCACAAGTCGCCGATCTTCCACGAGCGATTGGAGCTCATCGAGGACTCCGGCGGCGCCGGCGAGCATCGCGGCGGACTGGGCGTGCTGCGCGAGGTGTCCTACCTCGCCGAGGCCGAAGTGCTGTCGATGAAGAAGAAGAGCAAGACGCGACCGTGGGCGATGGACGGGGGCTGGGAACCGGAGCCCAGCGGCATGACGATCTGGCCAGGCACGGACCGGGAGATCCGTGTCGGCATGTATCGCACCACGCTTCGGCCCGGCGAACGGTTCGTCAACCGTACGGCGGGTGGCGGCGGCTACGGTCCGCCACTCGTGAGAGCCCCAGAGGCCGTCGTCGGCGACGTCCAGGACGGCTATGTCACCACAGCTGCCGCCGAGCGCATCTACGGCGTCGTCGTGCATCCCGACGGCGGCTGGCACGTCACCGCGGAGCGCGCAGGCACCGAGCCGGCGGCACCGAGTCAACCCGAACAGGAGTCCCGATGACGACCGACAATCCACGCCGCGGCCGCGGACGGCAGCTCACCGTGACGGCCGCGGCCGCCGCCGCGGCGCTCGCGTTAGCCGCCTGCTCCGGCTCATCCACCGACGGCGGAAACGGCGGCGCGAACACGTCCAGCCGTGCGAAGACGC
This sequence comes from Pseudonocardiales bacterium, assembly GCA_025465405.1. GTDB lineage: Bacteria > Actinomycetota > Actinomycetes > Mycobacteriales > Jatrophihabitantaceae > RYN-117. Next base: position 901 of record JAODNL010000370.1, read on the forward strand.
TCATCATCGCGGAGAACGAGGTGCCCGCGAGCTTCGATCCGATCCAGTCCGACAACTCGACCGTCGACGAGGTCACGCTTCCGGCGTACGACACATTGGTGAAGTTCGACGACGCCGGCAAGATCGCGCCCGACCTCGCGACCGCGTGGCAGATCGCGGCGAACGGCAAGTCCATCACGATGACGCTGCGCAGCGACGTCACCTTCCACGACGGCACCAAGCTCACCACGAGCGACGTCAAGTACACGCTCGACCGCATCAGGAAGATCAACATCGGCGTCGCGTCATTTGTCACCGCCTATTCGTCCACGACGGTCACCGACCCGACCCACCTCACGATCAACCTGTCGTCGCCGTCGGGACCGTTCCTGTCGTTCCTCTGCCGGATCTACGTCGTCAACTCCGCGCTGGTGAAGAAGAACGCTGGATCCGACGACGGGCAGAAGTGGTTGTCCACGCATGATGCCGGTTCAGGCCCATACGAGCTGCAGGGTTACACGCCGAACCAGGCAGCCGATTTCACCCAGTACCCGAAGTATTGGCAGGGCTGGAGTGGACAGGCCTCGAAGGTCGAGTTCAAGTACATGAGCGACGCCGCCACTGAGCGCAGCTCGCTGCTGAACTCCGATGTCGACCTCGCCATGGACATCAACCCGAACGACTGGACGTCCTTCTCCTCGAACTCGACCTACGTCGTCAACAAGGCCAACACGAACGTCGTGCTCTACGCCTTCTTCAAGATGAGCGGCGGGCCGACGTCGAACAAGCTGCTCCGTGAGGCGATCGCCTACAGCTACAACTACCAGCAGCACATCAGCAACATCCTCAAGGGTGCCGGCCAGAAGGCCGTTGGAGTGTTGCCCTCGGGAATGCAGTGCTTCGACCCGTCGGTCACCCAGCCGACGTTCGATCTCGTAAAGGCGAAGAGCCTGCTGGCACAGTCCGGGCTGAAGAACGTCACGATCACGATGACGTATCTGAAAGCAACGGCCGAGATGGAGCAGGCCGCCGCGCTGCTGCAGTCCAACCTGAAGCAGGTCGGTGTCAACCTCAAGCTGCAGGCGATCACCTACCCCCAGTACGCCGATGAAGCCAAGTCGAACTCGACGACCCCGGACCTGGGCATGATCTACGCCTTCCCGGCGATCTCTGACGCGGATTCGATCATGTACCAGAACTTCGACTCCAAGTTCATCAACGGCGGTCAGAACTGGGGCGGTTACAAGAACCCGACCGTCGACTCGCTGGTCGAAAAGGCCCAGCAACTGACTGACCTCACGCAGCGCTGCTCGCTGTACAACCAGGCCGAGAACCTGGTTGTCAACGACTATCCCACCATCAACCTGGCCAACTCGCAGTACGTGACGATCTACAACAAGCGGTTGTCGGGGTACACCTACGAGCCGTCGCACCACCAGACGGTGGACGTGTACCGCATCAAGGTCAGCTGATCAACCGGGTGGGTCTTCATCGCGCGGGCGAGGCAGACCCACCCGCGCGAGGCGCCGATCGGCACCTGCAGAAGGAAGGAGGCCCCGCGTGGTCCGCTTCATCACGCGGCGACTGGGCCAGTTGGTGATCGTGTTCGCGGGCCTGGTCGTCGTCGCCTTCTTGATGAGCGTCATCCTGCCCGGAGACCCGGGGCGCGCCGCGGCCGGGCGGAATGCCACGGTGGCTCAGGTTGCCGAAGCCCGCCACCGCTTGGGACTCGACCGCCCACTCCTGATGCAGTTCGGCCACTACGCCGCGCGGATCCTGCACGGCGATCTGGGCACCAGCGTCTTCACACATCAATCGGTGCTCTCGGATATCCGGCAGGTGTTGCCGTCCTCGGTGGAACTCGTCGTAGCCGGCATGATCATCAACCTCGTCATCGCGGTGCCCCTGGGCGTCCTGGCCGCATACCGCCGCGGACGTCCCGCCGACGTCGTCGCTCGGCTGTTCGTCCTGGTCGGTGCGGCGATGCCGGCGTTCTGGCTGGGGCTGATGCTCCAGCTGATCTTCGCCGACCAGTTGAAGATCCTGCCATTGTCCGGCCAGCTGAGCTTCGGCGTCGACGTGCGCCGCATCACCGGAGCGACCACGCTGGATGCGCTGCTCGAGGGCAACTTTCCGGCCTTCGGCGATGCTCTCAAGCACCTGATCCTTCCGGCGATCGCGCTGTCGGCGTCCTTCATCGCTGTAGTGGCGAGGACGGTTCGCTCCAGCATGATCACTGCCCTCGATTCGGACTACATCGTGCTCGCGCGCGCGACCGGAGCGAAGGAGTGGCGCGTGGTCGTCCGGCATGGGCTGCGAAATGCGTTGGTGCCCGCCAGCACGATCCTCGGCATGCAGCTCGGGTGGATGCTCGGCGCCACCGTGCTCGTCGAATCGACCTTCAACCGCACAGGCCTCGGCGCCTACATGGTGACCGGCGTGTTGCAGAACGACCTGTACGCGGTCATCGGCAGCATCCTGACCATCGGCGTGGTCTTCCTGCTCGCCAACTTCGCCGTCGATCTGATTCAGCTCTGGCTCAATCCGCGACTGCGTCCGCGTCGCCGCACGTCTGCCGTGCCACTGGTCACTTCTCCTGCGCCGGCAGGAGGTGTCTCATGACCGTCCCGCCACTGTCGGCCGCCGAACGCCTGGTCGGTACCGGACTCGGCGGCACGGTGCCGGCTCCGGACCAGGCCGACCCGCGGCGCCCGAACGGAAGCCACGCAAGGTCCCGACGGCGCACCCGCGGCCCCGCGGCAGAGCAGCTTGCCGTCGCGGCTGCGATTGTCATCGTGCTCGTCGCCGTCGTCGGCCCGTGGCTCGCGCCCCACGATCCATATACCGTCGACCTGACTCAGCAACTGAGGTCGCCGAGCACAGGACACTGGTTCGGAACCGACGTCAACGGCCGCGACATCCTCAGCCGGGTGCTCGCCGGCGCGCGCGCGACGCTATCGGCAACCGCGATCGTGCTGGCGGTGGCAACAATCGTCGGCACTCTGATCGGTACGGTCGCCGCGCTCAGCCGCACGATCATCGACGAGATTCTCATGCGCATCTGCGACATCGGCCTGGCGCTGCCCTCGATCGTGTTGGCCCTCGGACTTGCGGCCGCGCTAGGTCCGAGTCTGCGATCGGCAGTGATAGCCATGGCGGCGACCTGGTGGCCGGGCTACGCGCGGTTGGTGCGCGCGGTGGTCCGCGAGACCCGTGATGCCGAGTTCGTCGACTCGGCGCGGATGCTCGGAGTTGGCCGAATGCGGCTGGTCCTGCGGCACGTGTTACCTAATTCGCTGTCCATCCTGTACGTCCAGGTCAGCCTCGACGTCGCCGCCGTCATGCTGACGATCTCCGGGCTGTCCTTCATCGGTGTCGGTGCTCAGGTGCCGTCAGCGGAGTGGGGCGCGATGATCTCCGCCGCCGCGGGCAACGTCGGCAACGGGTGGTGGGCGGTCCTGTTTCCCGGACTCGCCATCGCCTTCACCGCGATCACGTTCAATCTCGTTGGCGACTGGCTGCGGGTGCGCACCGACCCGACCCTGCGGGAGCGCGCGTGAGTACCCCGGCCGACCGGGCGCAGTACGGCCAGAATCTGTTGGAGATCCGCGGCCTCCGGGTGGCCTATGGCAATTCGCGCCGAGACGCGGTCGAAGTAGTACACGGCATCGACCTGTCGATCCGGCCAGGAGAACGGCTTGCCGTCGTCGGCGAGTCCGGTTCGGGTAAGTCGGTCACCGCGCGGGCGGTGCTCGGGCTGGACACCGACGCGTCGCTCAGCGGATCGATCCGGCTCGGCGAGCACGAGCTCACCACGTTGTCACGGCGCCGCATGCGCGACATTCGAGGTGCCAGAATCGGGCTGATCTTCCAGGACCCGCTCGCTGCGTTGAACCCCGTGATGCGTGTCGGCTGGCAGATCATGCAGCCGCTGATCATCCGTGGCACGGGCAAGCGAGAGGCCCGTCAGCGTGGCATCGACCTGCTTGGACGGCTGGGCGTACGTGACGCCGGTGCGCGCTTCGACGACTACCCGCATCAGTTCTCCGGTGGCATGCGACAGCGGGTGGTCATCGCCATCGCTGTCATCGCCCAGCCCGAGCTGCTGATCGCAGACGAGCCGACCACCGCGCTCGACGTGCGCGTCCAAGCGCAGGTGCTACAGCTGCTCGACGAACTGGCTCGCGAACGAGGTATGGCCGTCATGCTTATCACCCATGACCTGGGGATCGTGGCGGGCTTCGCCGAACGCGTCGTGGTCATGCGCAACGGCCGGGTCGTCGAGCACGGCGACGTCGACTCGATCTACGCAGCGCCCAAGGCCGAGTACACGCGCGGGCTGCTCGGTGCCGTGCCGCGGTTGGACTCCGACCCAGACCGTGAACTGGCGACCGTCGCACCGGATTGGGACGCATCGTGACCGGTCGCAGCGAGGTGCTGCTCGAGGTCGATGGCCTCGTCCAGCGGTATCCGGGAACTCGCAATGCGGCCGTCGACGACGTCTCTTTCCAGATCCGCATCGGCGAGACCCTGGGCCTGGTAGGAGAGTCCGGCTGCGGCAAATCGACCACGGCCCGCTGCATCGCAGGTCTGACTCGACCGACCGGCGGCACGGTCCGACTGGGTACGCGAGACGTGCTCTCCGCGTCGCGATCAGCGCTGAAATCGCTGCGGCGGGACATGCAGATGGTGTTCCAAGATCCGTACTCCTCGCTCAATCCTCGGATGACAGTCGCCGACCTGGTCGGTGAAGGACTGCTGGTGCACGGACTGCGGCCGGAGCGTCGCGCGCGGCGCGATCGCGTCGTTGAACTGCTGGACATGGTCGGGTTGCCGGCATCGTCGCTCGAGCGGCGTCCGCGTTCGTTCTCCGGCGGTCAGCGTCAGCGCATCGCCATCGCGCGAGCACTCGCCGTCGAGCCGCGCTTGCTGATCTGCGACGAGCCCGTCTCGTCACTGGACGTGTCGGTCCAGGCACAGGTACTGAACCTGTTCAAGAAGCTGCGAACGCAGTTAGGCCTGTCGATGCTGTTCATCGCTCATGACCTGGCCGTAGTCCGTTACCTGTGCGACCAAGTCGCCGTGATGCAGTCCGGCCGCATCGTCGAGATCGGTAGCCGTGACCAGGTGTACGGAGCGCCTCGGCACCACTACACCCGGGAGCTGCTCGCCGCCGTGCCAGTGCCCGATCCGCCCGTCGAGCGCGAACGGATGCGGACGTTCCGAATCAGCGAGGAGTCCACATGAGCGAAACCGTCCGGATGTTCGTCAACGGACAGGCGATGCGCGGCGGCTCGCTATCCGATGCCCTCGATGACGCCGTCTTCATCGGTCCGGCGCAGACGGCCCCGGCATACCGGTTCTTCTCGGTCCGGGACGAGTTCCCCGGCCTGTGGCCGGTACCGACGGGCGGCCGCACGGTTCCAGGCGAAATATACGAACTGCCCTACGCGATGCTGCGTGACCGGCTGCTGCCTCGCGAACCGGAGGAGCTCGAGCTGACCGTGATCGAGCTGGCTGACGGCAGTGGATCGCTGTCCATGCGCATGCGCGAGTCCGCTCTGACGCTCGGAGGCGTGGTCGATATCAGCGATGCCGGCGGCTGGCTCGGCTACCGCTCGTCGCTGGCAGCGCGCCTGCGCGGGAGTAGCTCGTGACCCCGCGTAAGACCGAGCTGGTTGTGCGCGGAGGCACTGTGGTCGACGCCCGGTGGGCCGGACCCGCCGACGTGTTCGTCGCCGATGGCCGCGTGCAGGCATTGGTCGAGCCAGGCACGCCGGTGCCCGCCGGCTCCGACGCGGTCGAGATCGATGCGAGCGCAAGGCTCGTCCTTCCTGGTGGAGTTGACCCGCATTGCCATGTCGGGTTCACATCGGGGGACTACACCTCGCTGGACGGCTACGCGCAATGCACGACCGCAGCTGTGTTCGGCGGCACGACCACGATCGTCGACTTCGCCATCCCGCGACCCGGAGAGCAGCCAGCTGCTACCGCGCATGCCCAACGCGCCAAAGCGGCGCAGGGACTGTGTGACAGCGCACTGCACGGCTGCGTCATCGACTGGGATGCAAGTGTGCCCGGCCAGCTCGTCGACATGGCCGACGCAGGAATCCGCACGATCAAGATGTTCACGACCTACCGCGGCGAATCGATGGCCGACGAGGACACCATTCTGCGGGTGATGTCCTCCCTGCGAGACGTCGGCGGCATGGCCGTCGTGCACTGCGAGGCCAACCACATCATCGAGGACACCCAATCTCGTTGCGCCGCCAAAGGACACATCGCAGCCCCAGACATGGCCGCCACCCGGCCACCGCTGGCCGAGACGGCGTCCGTCGCCGGTGTGCTCGCCATCGCGGAGTCCGTCGGGGCGCCCGTCTACTTCGTGCACCAGTCCACGCCGGAGGCGGTCGAACTGGTCTCGGCAGCCCGTCGGCGTGGAGTAGCTGCATTTACCGAGGCTGTCGCACACCACTTGATCCTCGACGACTCCTGCTACGACGGTCCGGAGGCCGAGCGTTTCGTGTGCTGTCCGCCTCTGCGTCCACGCGCGACGGTTGAGGCACTCGGCCGTTACCTCATCACCGGCGACATCACGACGGTCGGTAGTGATCACTGCTGCTATGACCTCGGGCAGAAGCGCTCGCGACGCGACGACGTGCGGCACATGCCCAACGGGCTGCCCGGTGTCGAGACGCGGCTGCCGATCATCTACTCGCGGTACGTGGCGTCGGGACTGCTGCCGATCACACGGTTCGTCGAGCTCACATCGACAAATCCGGCACGCACCAACGGCCTCTACCCCCGCAAAGGCAGCCTGCTACCCGGCGCTGATGCGGATATTGCGATCTGGGACCCGTCGGCCACATGGACCATCGGTGTCGACGTGCTGCATATGGCCACCGACTACACCCCGTACGAGCGCATGGCGGTTACCGGCCGACCCGAGACGGTACTTGTGCGAGGCAATGTCGTGGTGTCGCAGGGCAAGCTAATCGACTCCGAACCACGCGGTGAATACATTCCGGCGGGTCCGATCGATCTGACGCCGGCCGTCCTAGCGCGGTGATCCAGACGTTCGAGCCAGCTCATTGCGGTACTTCGGAGCGCGATACCGGTCGGTTGGCGATTGGAACGTCCCGTGGGGGCTGTGGCAAACAGGCGGCGCCGTCACCACGCAGTGATGTCCCGGCCGCGGCGATATAGGCACTTCTAGCCGACGTCCTGCCGCTCGGGGCGAAGCCGTTGTTCAGCAGGGACATCATCTGATCGATCAGGTATAGCGTGGGCGGATAGGGAAACGTCGGCAACGCAATGAGCAACGAAGCGACGCCGTGCAGCGCCATCCAGATCAGGCAGGCGAGGACGGCGGGATCGTGTGTGTTGGAGAATTGGCCGGCTGCCATGGCCTCGGCGACGTCTGTGATCATCGTTGCCAATCCGGTGTCGGCGAGAAGCCGGCTCGGCTCGAACCAATGGGGCATGTCGTCGGGCTTGCCCATGTAGAGCAGCCGATAGGTCTCACGGTTAGCGAGCGCAAACTCCAGATACGTGAGGTGACGTCGGCGGATCCGTTCGACGGGATCCTCGATACCGGCCGTTGCCAGGTCCATCGCTCGCGCCACGACGGCCAGGTTGCGCGTCGCCACCGCGTAGAGCAGGTCGTTGCGGCTGGCGAAGTGCCGGTAGATCGCTGGGGTGGTCACGCCGACCGCAGCTGCCACATCCCGCATTCCGAAGTCATAGCCACCCCGTGCGTCGCCCAGGGCCTGGGCCGCAACCGAGATCTGCTCACGAAGCTCGGCGCCGCGTCCCTGCGGAAGTTGCTGACGTTTCCGCCGCTCTGGCGACGATGGCGGAGTCATAGCGGCCCATCTCCTCAGTGACGGCCTCCCGATGTGGGACGGGCTCGACGTCTCGCCACCCGGCCCCGGCACAGTTGGCGCGACGACCCCGGTCGCCTGCCGAGGCGTCCACGCTGATCAGACCGCTGGCGGATACGCTCCTGCTCGCCACGATCTGACAGAGGAGACGTCATGGGCCGGGCGATGACCGGAGAGCTGGTTGCCGCAGCGGGACAGAGCGGGCGGGGCGTCGCCGCATTCAACGTCATCACGCTGGAGCACTCCGAGGCGATCGTGTCCGCCGCCGAGTCGGCGGGCCGAGCGGTGATCCTGCAGATCAGCCAGAACGCGGTGAACTGGCACGGCGGTCGGATCCGTCCCATCGCCGCCGCCGCGGCCGCCATGGCGGAGCAGGCGTCGGTGCCGGTCGCGTTGCACCTCGATCATGTGGACGACCTCGCGCTGCTCCGGCAGGCCGCGGACGCTGGTTTCTCCTCGGCGATGTTCGACGCCGGCGCGTTGCCGTACCAGCAGAACCTGGAGCGCACCCGCCAGGCGAGCGAGTGGGCGCACAACGCTGGCCTCTGGCTGGAGGCCGAGCTCGGCTACGTCGGCGGCAAGCCCGACCAACCGGCAAGCGCTCACGCCGAGGGCGTACGCACCGACCCCGACGAGGCCGCGTCCTACGTCGAGTCCACCGGCGTCGACGCGCTGGCCGTCGCGGTGGGCAGCTCGCACGCGATGACGTCGCGCTCGGCCAGGCTGGACAGCGACCTGATCGCTCGGCTGAGTACCGCGGTACCCGTACCGCTGGTGCTGCACGGTTCTTCAGGTGTCCCCGACGACGAGCTGCGCCGTGCGGTGGCCGCCGGGATCGCGAAGGTCAACGTCGGCACCGCGCTGAACATCGCGATGACCCGGGCCGTTCGCGACGCGTTGAGCGCCGCCCCGGACCTCGTCGACCCGCGCAAATACCTCGGGCCGGGCCGCGACGCCATCGCGAACAGCGTCCGTGACCTGCTGCAGGTGATCAGCGGATGAGGCTCACCTCGGGGGTTGGCAGCGCAGCAGTTCGAGCTCTCCACGGACGCGTACCGGTCCAGCACCGAACGGGACGGCGATCGTCGATCCGGCACGCACGTCCAGGCTGCCCGCGTCGGCGCCCGTCCAGCTGAGCCCGCCTGAGCCGGCCACCACGGCCAGCACCGAGAAGCCGGCCGCCAGGACGGTGTCCACGTCACCGGCGATGCGCTCGGCACGGAAGAACTCGTCGGCCGCGGCCGGGAAGATGCGAGTGCCGTCCCACCTCCCGCACAGCTGGTCGAGCTCCGCCGTGGACACCGCATCGTGGCGGACGCAGCGCAGAGCGGCGTCGAAGCCGATGCCGAGGGTTCCGTCGCGCGGACCGTCGACCGCGAAGCCCGAATACTCCAGCAGCAGCGAGAGGTCGGCGGCTTGCTGCAGTTCGAGCAGGAAGGTCCCGGCCCCGATGGCGTGCGGGAGTCCGGCCGGGACGTAGACCGTGTCGCCGGGGCTCACCGGGATGCTGTGCAGCGCCGACAGCATGGCCTCGCGATCCTGCTGGCTCACCCAAGACGCCAGCTGGGCCGGATCGACCTCGTCGTGAAAGCCCAGATACACCTGCGCCCCCGGCTCGGCGGCCAGGATGATCCACGACTCGGTCTTGCCGGTACGGCACGAGAGGTGTTGACGGGCGAACTCGTCGTCCGGGTGGACGTGCACGGGGAGCCGTTCTCCGGCATCGAGCAGCTTGACCAACAGAGCTGGGTCGGCACCGAACCTGCCCGCGTGCTCGGGGCCGAGCCAGGCACTCGGATCGGCCGCGATTGCCGCGCGCAGCGTGCGGCCGTCGTCGAGGTGGGTCAGCCCTATGTCGTCGAACCCGGCCACCGTGGTGGTCGACGCGACCCAGTCTTCGGGCACGTGGTCGCCTTCCGCAGCGGCGCCTCGAAACGCAGCGATGCGGGCGCCACCCAGGTAGAACCGGTCGGCCGGCTGGTTGGCCGGCAGGGCGATGGGAGACGTGGGCGCTACGGATGCGGAATTCAGCACAAAGGTCCTCTGGCACTAGGTGGGGTATTGCTGGCGCCCGGCCGCGAGCGTGCGAACTGTGGCTGGCCGGTCTGCGCTTCGTCAAGCGATCTCAGCCAGAACGTCTGCGCACTGTTGGTCTACACCCCCGATGGCATCGACCGCGACGTGGGGCACGACCGGCGCCTCGAGGTCCTGATCCACCGCACCGCTGCCGGCGCAGCGCTGCACGGCGGGCAGGCTCGACGGCAGGCCGCCGTCGACCAGCGCAGCGTCGGCACCGACAACCAGGTGCAGGTACAGCGGCACCTCTTCGCTCAGCGGTTGGCGCACCTGCCATACGCCGGGAGCAAGTTCTACCGGGTCATCGCCGTCCACATTCACATCAGACCATCCGACGTGCCTCAGCGGGGTGCGACGGCGATCGCGTTACCTGGACGGCGGCAATCCGTTAGCGAGTTCGGTTCCTGCCGTCCAGCCATAGTTGCCAGGGGCGGATGGAACCGACCTCTAACAGGCCGGCGGATGCCCACGGGTCGTTTGCCAACTGCGCTCTGAGCTGGCATTCGTCATCGGCCTGAACGACGTGCAGGGTTTCCTCGCCGCCGCCGATGGGGCCGCCCACGATGATGAAGCCGGCGTCTACCAGCGCGTCCATGAACGCGGCGTGCTCGCTCCAGCCGTCCTGTTCGCGAATTGGGCGCGAAGCGTCCCATCGCGGCCCGTGGACAAGGGTCAACGCGAAGTACGGCATGACGCGACGCTAGCTCCAGTGGCTAGACGGCGCGCCAGTGTCGTCCGCCGGCGTCGGATACCCGACCCTGGGTAGCGCCAGGAGCTGTGTTACGAGCCGGACCCACGAGGGCCACACCGTAGGTCAGCACACGACCCAGGTCACCTGGAAGGAGGCTCACGATGGTCACCAGCGACGAGACCCCGACGTCTCACCCTGAGGGACATGGTCACGGCGGATGGGCTGAGCCCATCGACGAATCCGACCGAGGGCGCCGAGGGTCCAGTCACAAGTCGTTCGACGCCAGCAATGCCCCCGAGCCTGGTCCGGGCGCAGTGGAATCGAAAGAGGAGCGCGAGGGTGTTGCACCCGACGACATGACTGCGCAGGGCGCGCTAGGTGTCGGCGAGAGCACCAGCAGGCGTGGCGAGGACGTGCATACGAAGGGCTCAGGGGGCAGCGACCGCCGGACCGAGCAGGAGGGCGACCCGGTCGCCGCGGCCACCAGCAGCCGAGCGGACGGGCGTCGACCCCCAAGACCCACCAGAGCGCGGCTGAACGAGCCTGACCGGCCAGATCACCAGGTGAGTTGCGGCCCAGCGAAACGGACCTCGCGTCGGAACAGCTGCCTCAGCGGGTCGAGATGAGATGCAATTCGCCAACGGCAACGCGGGCCCGGTCCCAGACGGTCGACCACCTCGGTGGTGAAGGGGCGAGGTTCTTGAGCAGCGGATCGCGCAGCGCGCCGGCGAGGTGCCAGCGACACTGCGCGATCTCGGCTGGTTGTTGACGCCGGACTTGGCCAGGTGGGCGGCTAGTTGGCGCCGACGACGGTGAAGTTCTGGTTGACGAAGATGTGGTGCGGCCAGTTGACGCCGATGTAGTGGACCTCGTACTCGCCGTTGCTCAGCTGGACGACACGATCGACGACGCCGCCTGGGTACGCGGCCAGCGCAGCCTCGGTGGCCTTGTTCGCCGTTGCTCCGCTGACGATCGTCCCCGATCCCTGACTGTAGTTCGCCGGGATCTGACCGACCTGTTTCGACGTGCTCGGTGCACCTTGCTGGAAGGGGACCACCCCTGCCGCCGAGGAAGTCGCAGCTCCGCTGCCGCCAGCCGGTTGCACGGTGACCTGCGTGGCGGTGATGGTCGTTCCGTTGGTCGTCCCGAGTACGAGGACAGATTCGCCGGCCGTAACGGCACTCGCCGTGCTCGGGCTGGTCCCGTTCTGGTAGGTCGTGGAGGCCGCCTCGTTGACGGTCACCTTCTGACCCGTTGCTGTCGACATTGTGAAGCCGGCCGTGGACACGCTGCCCACCGTGCCGGATGCTCCCCCTGCGGCCGGTCCGGATCGAGCGTTGGTTCCACCGCGGCCGAATCCGGGAGCTCCAGCGGCGCCGCTGCCGGGCACGGGCTGCGCTGACGTCGTCGAGTGGGACGTGGCGAGAACGACGGACAGTGCGATCACCGCACCCGTCAGCGCAGCGGCCACGATCCAGGTAACTTTCTTCGAGAGCAATCGCCGTACCCTTTGCCAGCGCGCCTGCGTGGCCATGGTCTCCGACGCTGACGAGCCTGGCGAAGACGCCGGCGGGGGAGGCGGCGTAGCGCCGCCTGAACTTCCAGCAACCGCCGGCCCTGACATCGCGCTGGATGCTGGGCGAGCGGGAACGGGTTCGTGGGGGCTTGTTGGTCCGTAATCAGTCATGATGTCGCTCCTTTGAATCAGACAGCTACGGACAGGGTGCGTGCCGGTTCTTAGAGGTCTCTGTATGCCGCCTGTGACGGAGACGTGACCGCTCAGAACGCATGGCGGTGTGGTTCCATCGGCGGATGCCGGAATAAGCATCTAGCCGGCGGCCCAGAGGACCGCCGGCTAAACCGATCTGCTGTAGATCACCGCAGCTCGCGGCGAGTGCTCAGCGCACCGGCCATCAGGACCAGACCAGCCGCCCAGACCATTAGGACCGCTGCCGAGACCGGGCGCGACAGGACGTCCAGGGACGAACCGACCGACGTCAGCCCTCGCGCTGCACCGACTGGCAGCCACTTCGCGAAGGACGGGGCGGCATTTTCGAGAACTGCGACCTCGAGGACCTGTATCCACACAATGCCGCCGATGATCGCCGCCACAGTGTTGCGGGCGAGCGCACCGACTGCGACACCGAGCAGGCCGTAACACGCGCCGCTCACGACCGTCCCGAGACCGAGGTCGACGAGGCTGACGGGCAGATGATGAACGCCTTTGCTCGCATATACCGAGACGGCCGTGGCCGTTGTGATGGCGTAGATGACTGCGCTGAGTGCGGCACCGACGGCGCCCATCGTCGCCATCTTCGCGACGATGACCCGGAACCGCCGAGGCTGGGCGAGAAACGCGCCCATGATCGTGCGGTGTCGGTACTCGCCGGCGACGACGAGGATCCCGAGAATGAAGATCGCCTGGGAGCCGACCGCCCCCGCCTGGGACAGCACGTCCTGCGCGTTGGCTGCGCTTCCGATGGCCGGGTCGCCTTGGCCCGGCTTGATCAGCACGTTGGTGATCGCCGCGCCGAGGCTGAGTCCGAGCGCAGCGACCGCGGTGGCGAAGAGCGCCGGGCTGGTGCGCAACTTCAGGATTTCGATCCGAATGAGGTTGATCATGACACGAGCTCCTTGGGATGGATGAGGTTCTCGAAGATGGCCTCCAGGTCGTCGCCCTCTGCGCGCATGCCAAGGATGACCGCACCGGCGACGATCGCGGCGCGTCCGATCACCTCAGTGCTGACGTTCGTGACCGTGAGCCGGTCGATGCCGGAGCGTTCGACCATGGCGCCGGTTGCGCGTAGTGCTGCGGTGAGCGCCTCGGTGTCGGGTGTGGTGACGACTGTTCCCGCGGTTGCGGGAACCAGATCGGCGATCGACCCGGCGCTGACGAGGCGGCCGTGGTCGATGATGATCGCGTCGTCGGCATTGTTTGCGATCTCGGCGAGCAGGTGGCTCGACAGGAAAACCGTGCCGCCGTTGTCGGCGAAGTTGCGCAGGAACACGCGCAGGGTCTGGATGCCCTGAGGGTCGAGACCATTGAACGGTTCGTCGAGGACGAGCACGGACGGGTCGCCGATCACCGCAGACGCGAGCGCCAGGCGCTGCCGCATGCCCAGTGAGAACTTGCCGGCGCGCCGGTTGGCCGCTTCGGTGAGGCCGACCAGGTCGAGCACCTCGTCGACTCGGCTGGCTGGCACGCCTGCCTGCACGGCGACGATGCGGAGGTGGTTGCGTGCTGACCGGTGCGGCTGGAATCCCTGGTCCAGGACGGCGCCGACGGTGCGCAGTGGATGCGCGAGCTCGTGGTAGGAGCATCCGCCGACGAGCGCGGTGCCCGCCGTCGGCTCGGCGAGCCCGAGCAGCAGACGCATGCTCGTGGTCTTGCCTGATCCGTTGGCCCCGAGGAAGGCGGTGATGCGTCCCGGTGCGACCTCGGCACTGAACTTGTCCAGTGCCATGACAGCTCCGTAACGCTTGGTCACGTTGGAGAACGAGATGCGTAGCGCGTCGTCTCCGAGTCGTTGTTTTGTCATGCCACGAGTCTTTGTGCTCCGGCGCGCACAATCGTCGGCCGCGAGAGCGAAACCGGCGAGCGCCAATGATGACGTCCGAGGCCGTCGGGTAATCCTTGCGGCCTACTTCGTGAGGCAGATGGCGCCCAAAACCTTGTGGTGCGATCGCACCCGGACCGGGCTGAGGTGTTCGCCTACCGCGGCGAGCCTCGGAAGCAGGCCACCGAACGCATGAGCAACACCCACCGCGAGCACCAGTTCGAACGGATGCGGGAAGGACCCTGTCGTGGCATCGGACGTGACGAGATCCGTGCGGTCGAGCACGCTGCCGGTTCGGGCGTTCGCGCGCAACCACGAGGGGCAACGTCGATGTTCAGACGAGGCGATGCTCGTAGGCGTAGACGACGACCTGCACGCGATCACGCAACCCGAGCTTCATCAGGATGCGGGCGACGTGGGTCTTGACGGTGGGCTCGCTGACGAACGCCGCGGCAGCGATCTCGGCGTTGGACAGCCCGCGGGCGATCAGGCGCAGGATGTCGGCCTCGCGTGGGGTGAGCTGTTGCAGTCCGGGCGGCGGGGTACGCGTTCCGGCCGGAGGCCGCTGCACAAAGGATTCGATCAGCCGGCGGGTGATCACCGGGGACAGCAGGGATTCCCCTTTTGCGACGGTGTGGATCGCGGCGACGAGTTGTTCCGGCGGCATGTCTTTCAGGATGAACCCGCTGGCCCCAGCGCGGAGCGCCTCGTACACGTAGTCGTCGAGGTCGAAGGTGGTGAGGATGATGACGCGTGGGTCTTGGTCGCCGCCTACGAGCAGGCGACGGGTGGCCTCCAGCCCGTCCATACCCGGCATCCGCACGTCCATCAGGACGACGTCCGGGTGCGTTTCGTTGGCCACGAGCAGCGCCTGCCGTCCGTCGGCCGCCTCCCCGACGACCTCGAGATCCGCTTCGACTTCAAGGATCATGCGCAGACCCGTGCGCGCCAGCGCCTGGTCGTCGGCGATCATGACGCGGACGGGGGCGGTCACGTTTCGGTCCTGACTGGGAGGTAGGCGCGGACCACGTAGCCCCCGTCGGTACCGGGACCGTTCTCCAGGCGTCCGCCGTAGAGACCGAGCCGTTCCCGCATGCCGGCGTGACCGAACCCGGCGTGCGGACCTTGCGGCCGGCTGTGGCCGTCATTGCCTATCTCGATGCGCAACTCGTCGACCGCCCAGCGGATCCGGACCCACGCCCGCGACGGGTCGGCGTGTTTGCGGGCGTTCGTCAAGGCCTCCTGGACGACTCGGAAGGCGGTGAGATCGACCCCGGGCGGCAGCTCCTGCGGCTCGCCTTCGAATGCCACATCCACCGGCAGACCCGCCTCGCGCACCGTGGCGATCAGAGCATCCAGGGACTGCATGCCGGGTTGCGGCGAGTATGCGGCCGCTGAGTCTTCCTCCTTGAGGAGGCCGACGAGCCGGCGCATCTCCGACATCGCGTCGCGGCCGGTCTGTTCGACCGACAGCAGGGACTCGCGCTCGCGAACCTGCGCGGGCAGGAGCAGACGACGGACGGCACCTGTCTGCATGGTCATAACCGACACCGAGTGCGCGATGATGTCGTGCAACTCCCGCGCGATGCGTTGCCGTTCCTCGGTCACTGCTCGCCGGGCCGACTCGTCCTGTTCCTGCTCGAACCGGATCGCTCGCTCCTCGGCCGAGCGCGCCTGAATGACCGGCCGGCGGGCGAGCAACCCAACACACCAAGCGATGGACATGAACGCGCCGACGCTTACCCAGTTCGCGGCGCTGCGCTCCGGATTGCGCCACTCGGCCAGGCTCGCGACAAGCCAGACCACGCCGAGACCGAGCAGTCCGACGCGCCCGACGGCGAGGTAGCCGCTGAAACCGCACACGAACATGGCCAGCAGGAAGACCAAGGCCGAGTTCAGCAGCCACGCAGGTGCGGGGATCGCGGCCAACCCTACGGCGGCGAGCGCGGACAGCGGCCCGATCACGCCGAGGCGCCGACCGAGCGCGACGAGCGCGACCGCCGAGCAGAGGGCGATGACCACAACGGCTTCCGGCGCCCTGTCATAGCGGCGTCCGCCAATGGTGACCATCGGGCTGATCAGATCCTCGATCACCGCTCCGAGCGCGAACAGCGCGGCCAGCACGGTCGGCGCGTAGCGCTCGACCCGCTCGACCAGACCTGTCCTCATGATCGGGACGCTACGCGGCTGTCGGGCGCAGCCGCGTCATCCCTTTGGACGAGCCGACGCACCCCCGCTGGGACGACGGGTCGGCGGTCGGTTGTGGCTGCTGTTGATCCCGTGAGCTTCGGCCTCGCGGCTGAAGAGCTCCGTGACTTCGGCGCGGTGATGGGGACGCATTCATTCCAGACGTTCATGCAGCGACGCAGTCGGGCCTGCCGGCATGTTGTGACGTCAGTCGGACGGATCGTGTGCCAGGTCCTCGGTGACTGGGGCGGGGGGCTGCGGTGGCAGCAGGCCTTGGGCTATCGCGATCCGCGCGTCGTCGGGGCGCACGACCGACAGCTGTGTGGACTCGGGCGGGAGGATGGTCTGGAAGAGCCAGTCGACCGCGACGCGGATGCGGTTGGGGGTCGAGGGCAGCGCGTAGAGGTGGTAGGCGCGAGTGACCGCCTTGGCCAGCGGCCCAGTGAGCGGCACGCCTAACGGCTTGGCCACCGCGTCCCAGCCGCCGAGGTCGGCGACCAGCCCGAGGTCGCGGTGCCGGTAGGGCCGCGCCCGCCCGACACCGAGGCTCGCAGCGATGTTGCGGCCCATGACGGTTCCCTGACGCTGGGCGTGCTGTGCGGTAGGTGGCGCGTCCGGACGGCCGTCGGGGCCTGCGTGCACGGCCAGGTCCGGAACGGCGGCGGCGTCACCGGCGGCCCACACACCGGGCGCGCCGGCGACGGAGAGGTCCGGTTCGACGACCAGGCGGCCGCGGTGCGTCGGCAGCCCGAGCCGGCCGACGAGCGGGTTCGGTACGACGCCGGCGCCCCACACCAGGGTCCGCGTCGGGACCGTGGCGCCGTCGGTGAGCCGCACCGAGGTCTCGTCGACGGAGGCGACCGACACCTCGAGGCGCACGTCGACACCGCGACGGCGCAGCAGCCGGAGCGCCAGGCGGCCGAGCTCGGCGCCGAGCTCCGGCAGCACGGCCGGCGCGACGTCGACGAGCACCCAATGCACGTCCTGCGCCCGGGTCCGGCTCCACCGACGCTCGATCCTGCGCAGCCAGCGCTGAGTCTGTGCCACCAGCTCGGTGCCGGTGTACCCGGCGCCGACGGCGACGACCGTGAGCCGCGCGGCTCGCTCGGCCCGGCCCTCGACAGTGTCGGGCGTGGCGTCGGCAAGATCGAGCTGCTCGAGCAGGTGGTCGCGCAGAAAGACCGCTTCGACGAGGGTCTTGAGGCCGCGACCGTGCTCCGGGACACCGGGAATCGGGAACTCGCGCGTGACCGAGCCCGGAGCGAGCGCCAGCCGGTCCCAGCGCAGTGTGATGGTGGAGACCGTCCCGTCACCGGAGCCCTGCACGACCGTGACGGCCCGGGCGGCGAGGTCGACATTCTGGACCCGCCCCAGGACGAGCCGCACCCGCGGCAGGGCCCGGCGAAGCGAGACCGCGACGTGCCGGGCCTCGACGACGCCCGTCGCAACCTCCGGCAGCAGCGGGCTGTAGAGCAAGTAGTCGGTGGGATTGACGACCACCAGGTCCGCCCCATCAGGCGGCAGCTTGCGTTGCAGGCGACGCAAGGCATAAAAGCCGGCGAAGCCTCCGCCGACCACGACCACCTGCGGGCGCGCTCGGTCGACCCGCCCGACAGTCTCGCCCTCGTGGGGCGCGCCCTGCGCGCTCACCGCTGCCCTGCCGTGATGACGTGCAGCCACTCCATAGGCGTCGTGCCCGCGAGCCGCGCACAGGGCCGGTAATGAGGCTTGCGTCCTCCCGCGCGGCGCCGAAGAAGCACGCCTTCGAGTCGGGCACGACCTTGCGCTCGTCGTCCGAACACAATCGCTCCTTCCCCGCCCCGGAGTCTTGCGCGTACGTAGCGTACGACGAGCACCGACGACGCTGGGCAGCCGTGCAACGCCGACAATCACGCGGACTCGCTCGGGTGGTCGGCAACCGGGGCTGCTGGCAACCGCACCGAAGCCCACATAACGCGCGGCCGCCTCGTGCCCCAAGAGCGCTGGCAAGCCGCGCCGATGCGGCGACCGGTCCTCAAGCAAAGGCGGTAGGCGCCAGGCGATCGCTCACTCTCCGTGACAGCTCCGGTCGCGACTTGATGGCCGCCAGCGGGCAGATTCCGATGGCCGCCGACAAATGGGCAGGTGGAGAAGTCGGGATGGTTTGGAGTGCGCTGCGTCTTCGACTGCGCGGTGAGGGAACATGAAGGCACGTCGGTGGCGCGTGCGTATGAGGAGCGCGTCACCGTCTTGCGAGCGGACGGATGGACGCCGCCATCGCACTGGCAGAGGCAGACGCCGACGACTACGCCAGAACGCCCGACATCAGATTCCTCGGTCCGTCGCAGGCATACATGGTGGCGGACGAACCGGGCCCTGGTGCTGAAGTTTTCTCGTTGGTCCGCCTCGCTGACGGCCGCCGACCGAGTACCTCAACGCGTTCCTCGACACGGGCGCGAAGCGCCGGCAGACCTGAACACCACCAAGCGTCCCCGGTCTTGGGTCGGTGTCCTATGAGCTGAAACGACACGCCATGCGGACGTCCTCCGATGGACGCCCGTCCGACCAGTGGGCTTCCAATGATCCTCGGCGGCGTGCCCGATCCGTTCGGCACTGTTATCCGGTGTGCCGTCCCTTACGGCTTGCGGTGAGTCCGTCGATCGTGATCTGCGCAGTCACCGCTTAGATCAGGGCGAATGCCCCATGCGCGTCGAGCACCGGCTTGGTGCCCGGCGCCGCCCGCAGCGTGATCGACGTCAAGACCCGCATCGACGGTTGCGCGGCGCTTTGGGGCACGTCATACGTGCCGCCGGCCAACTCGACGGTGTCGCCGTCGCCGGTCTTGGCTACCGCCGTCTGGATCGGGCGGGCGTTGGCGGGGACTCGTGCAGTCCCCGACCTCCAGCGCGGAGGGCGCCGCGAAGGTACGTCGTCGCGGACGCTGCCGACGCCGGCGCAGCTACCACGGTGGCGAGCAGGCTGCGCGCAGCGACGGCGACCGCCGTGATCACGCCGCGGTCTTCGGCAATGCTGAGCCGGCTCATGGCCGGCGACCTCCGCGGCCGGCGGCGCGGCTGGACAGCCGGCGGCGAGCCAGCAGCACCACCACGCCGCCACCAGCGACGAGCAGCGCGGCGACCCAGAGAAGCGCGGCCGTAGGTGTACCGGTCGATGCCAGCCCGTCGCCCGGCGGTGCAGTGGTCGACGGTGCAGTGGCCGGCGGCGGCGTGCTCGCTGGCGTGGCGCTCGGTGGGGTGCTTGAAGGCGGTGGGGTGCTTGAAGGCGGTGGCGTGCTAGA
>JAODNL010000387.1 GCA_025465405.1 Pseudonocardiales bacterium
ACCATTTACGGGGGCCACGCACACAGCCTCCGCCAGACGGTGATCGCCATGACCGCGGGGCAGAGCCTCGCGGAGCATGAGAATCCGGGCGAGGCGACGATGGTCGTGCTCAGTGGCGTGCTGGCTCTGATCAGCGGCACCAATGAGTGGAAAGGCTCGGCGGGAGACCTACTGGTGATCCCCGACGCGCGGCACAGCGTGAAGGCCATCGACGATGTGGCGTTCCTGCTCACGGTGGCCAAATAGCAATACTGCCGAATTGACGACATAGGGCTACCGGGCGACCGGTATGTCCGGCCCGGGCTCTAGGCTGGAACCCATGGGTGAGCCGCAGCCGATTCTCAACCCCCTTACGCCCGCCGCGATCTTCCTCGTCGCGACAATCGACGAGGGCGGCGAGGCGGTGGCGCGCGACCTGCTCGCGGAACTACCCGGACTGCGGCGCTCGGTCGGGTTCCGGGCGCCGGGCGGCGGACTGGGCTGTATCACCAGCATTGGCTCCGCCGCGTGGGATCGGCTCTTCGCCGGTCCGAAACCCGCTGAGCTGCACGAATTTCCGGGGTATGCCGGCGAGAAGCACCAGGCCCCGGCCACACCGGGTGATCTGCTCTTCCATATCAAGGCCGAGAACCAGGACGTCTGTTTCGAGCTCGCGATGGCAATCGCCGATCGGCTGGACGGCGCCGCCACCATCATCGACCAGACGGTCGGCTTCCGCTATTTCGAGCAGCGCGACCTGCTCGGATTCGTCGACGGCACCGAGAACCCGGTCGGTGCGGCGGCGCGCGCGGCAGTGACGATCGAGGACGGATCGCCCTACGCCGGCGGCAGCTACGTCGTGGTGCAGAAGTACTTGCACGACCTGACCGCGTGGAACCGGATATCGGTCGAGGAGCAGGAGAAGATCATCGGCCGTACCAAGTTGAACAACCTCGAACTGGCCGATGACGTGCAGCCGAGCAACTCGCACGTCACGCTCAACACGATCGTCGATGCCGACGGGACGGAGCGGGCAATCCTCCGCGACAACATGCCGTTCGGCTCGCCCGGACTCGGCCAGTTCGGCACGTACTACATCGCCTACGCCGCCGACCCCGGCGTCGTCGAACGTATGCTGACAAACATGTTCGTCGGCAACCCGCCGGGCAACTACGACCGCATTCTGGATTTCTCCACGGCGGTGACGGGCGGACTGTTCTTCGTCCCCACAGCGGACTTCCTGGACGATCTGCCGGACCCGCCACCGGCTTCGACCTGATCTAGGTGGCCCACCATGACCTCTACCGAGTTCGCGACGCGGCATGCGCGCGGCAATCCCGACGCCCCGGCGACGGTCGTCGAGTTCGGTGACTTCGAGTGCCCGTACTGCGCGGCCGCGGCGCCGGTGCTGAAGGCGCTCGTCGACACCTCCGAGGGCCAGATCCGTCTGGCGTTTCGGCACTTCCCGCTGTTCGACGTCCACCCGCACGCGCTGACCGCGGCACTGGCCGCCGAGGCTGCGGGCGCCCAGGGTGCTTTCTGGCCTATGCACGACATCTTGTTCATCCACCAGAGCCGTCTCGGCGAACCCGATCTGGCCCGTTACGCCCTCAAGCTGGGGCTGGACCCCACCACGGTCGTCGGGGAGCCGGCGCAGGTCTTCGCACCCGCCGTCGAGGCGGACTACCTGGAGGGCGCCGAACTGGGCGTGCACGGCACCCCGACGCTGTTCATCAACGGCGATGCCTACAGCGGGCGGGTGGAGTTGAACGCGCTGCGCGTCGCCGTCGCGCGGACGCTACGCGGGAACGGCGGGATCGCGCCAGGGTAGTGGTGGTAGTGCCGGAATGACGGTCTCGTCGTCCAGGGTGCACAGAGGCAGCCGGTCGCCGAGGTAGCGCAGCAGCGCCGAGCCGAACACGGCGGCGAGCAAGGATCCGGTCAACACGCCGATCTTGGCCTGGTCGCGCAGCTCCGCGGTCTGAAACGCCAGGTCGGTGATGAACAGCGAGATCGTGAAGCCGATGCCGGCCAGCACCGCTCCACCGACGACGTGCCCGTAGCGCACGCCACCGGGTAGCGCGGCCAGTCCGGTGCGCAGCGCGATCGTTGCTCCGGCCGTGATGCCGACCGCGTTGCCGGCGAGCAGGCCGACGATGACACCGATCGTCACGGCGGACGTCGCAGCGGTTCTCAGTACCTGCCCGTCCAGATGTACGCCGGCATTGGCCAGCCCGAACGCGGGGACGACGACGTAGGCACTGAGCGGATGCAGCGCCTCCTGCATCCGGTCGTTCGCGGGCACGGCGGCCCGTACCGCGGCGACCGCGAGCCGGGCGCGGCCCGGGTCGGCCCGTTCGATCAGCGCCCGGCCGAAGACTCGGATGCGCTCGCCCTGGGCCGCGTCGACGGGAGCGGCGGCGGGCACGAGCAGGCCGACGAGCACGCCGGCCAGCGTGGGATGGACGCCGCTCGCCTGCACCGCTAGCCAGAGCGCGATCCCGACGAGCACGTACGGGGTGAGTCGCCAGACTCCGAGCCAGCGCAGCGCGACGAGCACCAACGTGAGTACGCCGGCGATCACCAGCGCGGTCACGGACACGCGTCTGGTGTAGCTGACGCCGAGCACGATGATGGCGCCGATGTCGTCGACGATCGCCAGGGTGAGCAGGAACAGCCGTAGCCGGTCGGGGCAGCGCGGCCCGAACAGGGCCAGCACGCCGACCAGGAATGCCGTGTCGGTAGAGATCGGAATTCCCCAGCCGTGCGCCCCCGCGCCACCATGGTTGACCACGGCGTACAGCACCGCCGGCACGGCCAGCCCCCCGACCGCGCCGAGCGCGGGTGCCGCCACCGCTCGCACCGAGCGCAGCTCGCCGACGCTCACCTCCCGGCTGACCTCCAGTCCGACGACCAGGAAGAAGATCGCCATTGCCGCATCGTTGATCCAGTGCCGCACATCCAGGGTCAAGGACCAGTTGCCGATCCGGATCGAGGCGATCGTCGACCAGACCGTCTCGTAGCTCGTCCACCCGGGCACGTTGGCCCAGATCAGGGCAGCCACGGCTGCCGCGAGAAGCAGGATGGCACTGCCCGCCTCGGTGCTCAGGAACCGCCGCAGGTCGGGCGATACGCGCGGCAGTGGCACGACGACGCGCAGCATGGGCGTCGGCCTCGTCGGCAGCGACACGGGAGTCTGACCGCGCGCCGACGGCACCGATGGCGGCGGTTGCGGCGGTGACTGGTCAGCCGATGCCGGGGATTCGCTCATCGGCTGGCCTCCTCTCTGGTCGGTCGCTGTCCGTTCGGGCGCGCCGTCTGGTCGGGCGCGCTGTCTGGTCGGGCGCGCTGTCCGGTCGGGCGCCCTGTCTGGTCGGGCGCGCTGGCTGGTCGGTCGTCACGATGGCCGCACCGAGGCGATCAGGGTGTCGGCGTATGCGTGATGATCACCGTCGTGAGGGCCGGCTGCCGGATCGTCGGCCGCTGCGCGTGGGGGATCCGCTGCGCCAGCAAGACGACGGCGATGAGCGCGATGACGGTGACGAATACGGCGAGCGTCGCCCCGCCGGACAGCTTCCGGTCGTCGTCGCCTGGCACGTTCAGCACTCTAAGCCCAGCGACCGGCCCGGTATCCGTGACGTACCGTAGCCGGGTGACTCGTGCCGCCGAGCCCAAGCGCGCCGTCGAGGTGCCGGAGCCGGGCGCGCGCGGGCGGGTGGCCACCGTCCGCGCTCGTGTTCGGGCGCTGCCGGGCGGGACTCTCGCCTGGCGGATCGGGGTCACCGCGCTCGGGCTGGCGGTGGTGGTCGTCGGCGTGATCCTGCTGCCGCTCCCCGGTCCAGGGTGGCTGATCATCTTCGCCGGGCTGGGCCTGCTCGCCACTGAATACAGGTGGGCATCGCGCCTGCTGTCGCGCGCCCGGGCGGTCGTCCTCACCTGGACGAAGTGGGCCGCGACCCGCGGGCTGTGGACTCGGATCGGGATCGGCGCGGCCGGGCTGCTGATCCTGGCCGGCGTGTTCGCCGGCTCGTGGTACCTCTACACGCACCTCTAGGCGGGCCTGCGCGCCGTGTACTCTGACGGGGCTTCAGGGCGATTAGCTCAGCGGGAGAGCACTGCCTTCACACGGCAGGGGTCACTGGTTCGATCCCAGTATCGCCCACCAAGCAAACATAAGGCCTAGAGGCCCCTTGGAACGATCTTGAGTTTCGGCGGGGGAGCAGACGAGGGAGCAGGTGCTCCTGACAGTGAGCTGAATCTGTTCCCTTCCATCACTTCGCGGGCCGGATTGAGGTGGGTCCCGTTCATGTGTCGGTAGCGCAGCGTGGTGCGCGTCGAGGCGTGTCCGAGCAGGTCCCGCCAGCTGGTCGAT
>JAODNL010000412.1 GCA_025465405.1 Pseudonocardiales bacterium
TGGCGTAGACGACGACGTTCACGTCGACGTCGACGCCGTTCTTGACCCCACAGGTGATGAGGACGACACGATTGGGCGTGTTGGCCATGAGCGACGGCACGTCGCCGGCCCGCGCCTTGGCGACGGCGAACGCGCGCGTGACTCGGTAGGTGAGCACGCCGTGGGGCGTGTGCAACACGATCTGGTAGCCGTTGAGATTCGTCACGGGGAAGATCGGCACGCCGTGCTCGGTCCGGGGGCGCAGCTGGTCGACCTGCCGCATGGCGAACTCGGACATCGGGTTGAACACCAGCGGCGCCTCGGCCCACGCGTGGCCGAGGATGTAGCTCGTGCCCTGGGCCTTGCTGCCCGGCGCGACGCCGAAGGAGTCGCGCACCCAGCACACGGTGTGCATCTGGTCGCCGGGCGGGTCCAGCGGGCGGATGTAGGGCATCTGGCACACCGTCGCCTTGATGTCGAAGGCCGAACCCTTGATCTCGAACGTCGTGGGGGCCGCAGACGCCACGACCTGATGCGGTACGACCGGCCGGCGGACGGCCGCCACCGGAGCCGGTTCCGGGGCCGGGGCCGGGGCCGGGCGAGACGGCGCGGTGGCGGGAGGTGTTGCCGGCGGTACCGCCAGGGGATGCCGGGCCGGCCGGTAGAGCGCGGCGTACCCGATCCCCGCCAGCACGGCGATCGCCGCGACGACGACGACCGTTCGGCGGACGGCGGTCCGCACGCTTGCTCGCGTCATGATCTCCCTCCCCTCGCGACCAGGGTAATCCCGCTGTCGGCCCTCCTGGATACGGTCGGTCTGCCTGTGGATCCGCTTCGTGCCGGTGCCGGAGGGCAAGCAGGTCAAGAACCGGCTACACCTCGACCTCGCTCCGCGGGCAAGCGACGATCAGGCGGCCGACGTTGCCCGGCTCGTGTCGCTCGGCGCTACTCGGGTCGACATAGGCCAGGACGAGCGCGCCACCTGGGTCGTGCTGGCTGATCCCGAGGGCAACGAGTTCTGCGTCTTGAGCCCGCGGGACTGAACCGATCTGGCCCAGGATCGACCTAGCCGAGCACGTCCGCGCGGTAGGCCTCCAGGCGCTCAACCAGTTCTGCCGGCCGGGCCAGGGCGGGCACGTGTCCGCAGTCCATCTCGTCCGGCGTGATCCCGAGCCGCTCGCGCACCACACGCCGCATGAACTCGGCCGGGAAGAAGCGGTCGTTGCGGCTGATCAGGACCCGGGTGGGCACGTCCGGCCAGCGCTCGAGCGGCCAGGGCTTCTGGAACGGGGTCTCGGACTGCTGGCCGGCGTGCGCTGCCGACCGCTCGATGACGTCCTGCGGGACGTCGTGGAGGAAGACCTCGATCGGGTCGAGCGGCCGGCCCGGCACCCGGCTCTCGCGCGCGTCCAGCTCGCGACGTGCCTCCGACTGACCGGTGTTGGCCCACCAGTCGCCGGGCGACTCACCCGGTGACGGGACCATGGCATTCAACATCACCAGCAGGTCGACGGGCAGGCGTTCGCACACCATCGGCGCGGTGAACCCGGCCATGGATTGGGCGACGAGGATCAGGTTGCGCCGCTCGCCGATCGCGTCGACGACCGTGTCGGCGTACTCGGCAAGGCCGGCTGAGTCGTCGCCGCAGGGCAGGTCCGGCGCCACGACGTCGTGGCCCAGTGCCTGCAGCTGGGGTGCCACCAGGTGCCAGTACCACGAATCGGACCCGGCCCCGTGGATCAGTACGTAGGTGGCCATGCTGACTCCCAGTCGTGCTCTATCGTGTGTACGGCGTCCACTTTTGCGTTAGTGGACACCGTACACATGCAGGGAAGTGAGCACAACGACCACGGTGACGCATCGGCGCGACAGTTACCACCACGGCGACCTGCGGCGCGCGTTGATCGAGGCAGGAACGCGCTTGGCGCGCGTGGGGGGCCCGGAGGCGGTGCTGGTCCGTGAGGTCACCAGGCAGGTTGGCGTCGCGCCGAACGCCGCGTATCGGCACTTCGCCGATCGTGAGGCTCTGCTCGATGCGGTGTGCTCGCAGGCGCAGGGCGCCGTTGCGGTGGCGATGGAGGCTGAGCTGGCTAAGGTCCGAGCGAAGGGTGACGCCGCCGGTCGGGCCCGCGCCCGGCTGCGGGCGGTCGGCATCGGATACCTCCGGTTCGCACAGGAGGAGCCTGGCCTGTTCCGTACCGCCTTCTCCTTCCCCGCGGATCTCAGTCGCGCGGCGAGTCCGGACAGCGCCGGCGCGAGCGGCCTCAGTCCGTTCCAGCTCCTGTCGTCCGCGCTCGACGACCTGGTCGACGCGGGGGTGCTGCCGCGTGCGCAGCGGCCCGGTGCGGAGTTCCTCGCGTGGTCGGCCGTCCATGGCCTGGCGACGCTGGCCGTGACCGGACCGCTACGCGCCCTGAGCCCGCGCCGGTTGCGGAGTCTGGCGAACCGCTTGCTGGATATGGTCGATCGCGGCCTGCCCGCCACTGCCGACCTGCATAGCGCTACGCGTCCAGTTCGGTGACCGCGGTCAGGATCCTTCTGAGCACATCTCGGGTGGCCGCCAGTTCGTCGTCGGAGACCTGGGCACGCTCCAAGACATCGGATCGGTGTCGGTCAGACGCGCGCCAGAGCTTGTCCAGCACCGACTTTCCAGCAGGTGTCAACGAGATGAGTTCGGAGCGAGCGTGGTCGGGATTGACAACCTTGCGAACGTGTCCTTGTTCGACGAGGTCGTCCACGACGCGATGAACGGCTTGCCGCGCCAGGCCAAGCCGGCGCGCGATGGCCGCCACTGTCAGGTCGAAGTCCGAGATCGCAGACATCGTCAACCAACGCGCACCGGTTGACCCGTATCTCGCTGCTTCGGAGTCACTTCGTCGACGGCTACGTCCGGCGAGGTCGTACACCTCGGCGAGCAGTGCGCGATACGCGTCTGCTCGCTGCTTCGTCACCGACCAAGCCTATCCGTGTCAGAGCATGTCAACATGTTGACACTCCGACAACACATTGACATGCTTGTCGTGCGTTCGGCGACCCGTCCCCGCCGGTGATCGGACACCAGATCGCGAACCATTCACCCGAGGAGCGCTATGACCGCCGACCAGCACCGCCCGGAGACAGCCGAGGAGCAAGTCGACCGCGCCAACGCCTCGGGCCGCACGCCCGTGGTCTTCATCCACGGACTGTGGCTGCTGCCCAGCAGTTGGGACCGATGGGCTGCGGTCTTCGAGCAGGCGGGTTACGTCG
>JAODNL010000416.1 GCA_025465405.1 Pseudonocardiales bacterium
CAAGGCGATCGGGTTGTGGCCGTTTGCGGTTGAGAGTCGCGCATAGTTCTCCCACCAGGCACCGTATTTGTCATACCAGCCCGGGTACTTGTACTCGAACCACTCGAAGTCCTTGTCGGTCATCGGATCGATGCGCCAGTAGTTGGCCAACCATCCGGTGGCGAAGAACTGTGCGACCTCGTGGACGTAGCCCTTGTTCCAGATCTGGTTCCACGCCTCCTCGATGAGATCGTGCGGGATCACCAGGCCGTACTTCTCCAACGGCACGAGGTAGCTGCGGTAGTAGTCGTCATAGATCCACCGCCGCCACATCTCTGCGTAGCTCTCCCGGTCTTTGCGGCGGTCCTTCGTCCCGTACTCGATGAACGTGCCGATCGCCGCGTCGACGACTCGGTGGTTGTTCCACCAGGCGTAGCGCAGGTCACGCTCGAGCAACTGGTGGTTGCCTTCATCGGCCAGGGCCATGAGGAGGGTGGCATATCCGTTGCTGATGTGCCGCGACTCGTCCGACTGCACCGAATGGAACACGGTGGGCAGGAGGTAGTCGCCGTTCGCGGCCGCCTCGGCGGGCATCGCGACGAACAGCGTGTTGGTGAACGCCGTCTCGGCCACGATCGTCAGATAGATGCTCGCCGCGGTGATGGCGTCGCCGGTAATAAAGCCCTCGGCGAACTGACGCCCGATGGTGCCGCAATAGTCATTCTGGAAGTCCCGCAGGCTGCTGTTGAAGCCGGCCGGATCGATGTAGTTGTTCATGTACAGGCGCTTCAGGTTCTGCTGAATCGTGGAGTGCCTGACTTCGTCGATCATCTGAATGGCTTGCCCGTTGTGCAGCTCTGGGTTGGGCACGGTGTTGAACAGCAGCGGCATAGCGCGAGCGGCCGAGATCTCCGGCAACGGGATGATGCTGAGGAAGAGCTTCTGCCACTCCAACCACCGCTCCTGTACCTGACGGAACATGTTTCCGCGGATCGCTCCGTCGGCGGCGCCGTATACGCGGTGGTCCTTCTCCTCCTGCATGGGGAAGTACGACCGGAGGACCTGCTTGAGAGGGTCCTTCTTCTTCGCCTTCTGGAAGGTGTAGTCAGTGCCGTACTGGGAGACTGGCGTGTGGTAGAGAGGCTCCCACGCCAGTTCTTGGATCTTCTCGTGGGCTTTCGCCACGCTTTGACGAGTCATTGCCACTCCTCGGATCGGCGGGTCCGCCATCTCCAATGAGACTCGCTGTCGGGCTGTGCCAGGGTCTCAGAAAGAGGCACTTTGTTTTCGTACTCCGCCTCACCTTTCCTCGAGGATTGCGGCACGGATCTCTGCCAGGTGCGCCCGTATCTCGCGCACGATCTCCCGGTTGCCTTCCGCTGCCGGTTGGATCCCAAGAGACAGGAGCAGCGCTCGGGCGGGCGGACCCGGGTCGCCGGTCTCGCCGAGCACCGGGTGCAGGCCTGCGTCGGCGAGGTGTGTGAAGACGACGTTAACGACACTCCACGGGTTGTAGGTCTCGGCATCTGCGCCGTGCACGGCACTCATCGGCAACCTCCGACGTCGGCGTGTGGACCGGGCCATGGCACGCCAGTCGGGCCAGCGTCCTGGTCCCATACGCGACCGAATATAGATTGGCTTGGCCCCTGCGGGCGGCGAGCGGTGTCTCAACATGAGACAGGTCGCCCGGATGGAGACGAGGTGCGCCTACCCTGCAGGGCGATTGACAGATCGATCGCTCAATCGCCCTTGAAGCGAGCCCAGGGTGCCGTCGTAAGGTAGGGCACGTCGCGGCGATCGGGGATGATGACTATGGTGTCGCTCAGCGCCGGCGTACTGCCTGAGAGGCCAGCCCCAGGCGAGGTCTGCCGTTTCGGTGGCGAGCCTGCTGAATCGAGTCGGCCCCGCGCCGCGGTTCTTGCGTCCTGGCTGAGATCGCGCGACCGGGAGCTCGGTCGGGCCAAGACCGAGATGAACTACGTCGGGGAACCTGATGTGGACACTCCGTTCACCAGGAGCGCCGGCCAGGTGCTGCGCCGCGTGTGCCAGCAGCTGAACGGCCGGCCCATCAGCATCGTCGTCACGGACGCGACCGGATCCGTGCTCAGCCGGCTGGCGTCGGACGCCGACTTCGAAAGGCAGCTAGACGGCGACACCGACATCGTCAAGGACCTGGCCTGTGCCGGGGCTCCGATTCGCCATCCGATATCGGGCCGGACGATCGGCGCCGTGGACCTAACCTGCTGGCGCAAGGACGCCGGGGCGTTCCTCCTCGCCCTGGCCAGGACCACAGCGGACCAGATCCGGCAGGCGTTGCTGGAGGACTCGGGCCTGGACGAGTTGGAGTTGTTCCAGGCGTATCGGGGGATGTGTCGCCGGATGCGGGGAATCGTATTCGCCCTGACCAGTGACGCGGTGATCGTGAACGACTACGCCCGGACCGTGCTGGACCCGGCTGACCAGGTGGCGTTGCTCGCCGAAATGGCCGAGGCCCTCACAACCACGCGGCACGGGCCGACCGTCGTCAACCTGCCTACCGGCGTCGCAGCCCGGCTCTACTGCCGGATTGTGCGCAACAGCGGATCGATTGTTGGTGTGGTCGCGCACGTCAGCCTGAATGACGCCGAAAGTCAGCAGACGGGCGGCCATGAGGCTGCGCCGACACCGCTGCCCGGACTGGTGGGATCGGCGCCGCTGTGGCTGCGCGCCTGCCATGAGGTTGACGAGGTCGTCCAATCGGGCGAGTGGCTTGCCATGACGGGCGAGCCGGGCGTTGGGAAGCTGGCACTGCTGCGTACGGTGCTGCGTCAACAGGCGGACCGGCAGTTCGTGCTGCTCGACGCAGCCGACGCCGCTGGCGATCGGCACTGGCTCAGTTCGCTGCGCCAAACCCTGATCGAGACCAGGGACAGCGTCGTCGTGAGGCACGTCCAGGTACTCAACGCCCCCCAGCTGCGAGCATTGTGCTCAGCGCTCCAGCATGCGAGCAGCACCGAACGTGATCGTCCGCTGTGGGTCGCCGTGACGCTGACGCACACTCTCGACAACCTGTATCTTGCGCCCTTGCTGCGACTGTTCCCGAGCACCGTCGAGGTACCGCCGTTACGGCTTCACCTCGAGGATCTGCAGGAATTGGTGTCCTCGTTCTTGGCCAGACTCGACCACGGCGGCCAGCTCACCTGCTCACCTGAGGCGATGCGGATACTTATGCGCGCGTCCTGGCCCGGCAACGTCGAGCAAGTCCACCAGCTGCTCCGCCAGGTCGTCCACCATCGGCGTGCCGGGGTGATTCAGCCCAGCGACCTTCCGCCGGACGCACTGACCATCAGCCGCCGGCTGCTGAGCCCGTTGGAGTCCCTGATGCGTGATGCCATCGTGACCAGCCTGGCGGACGCGCACGGCAACAAGGTCAAGGCGGCGCGTTCGCTCGGCATGTCTCGAGCGACGATCTATCGCAAGATCCATGAATACGGAATAGTGCCGCCATCCCCGTGACAGCAGGATCATGCGCACGGACGGCCAATCCCGCACGTCACCGCCGGGTCTTGGCGACGCCCTGTGTCTTGACGACCGGAGACCCGAGCGGAACGCCCCCACCGCCCGTCGCCTGAGTGGCGATCCCTAAGAAGAGGTATGCACCCACCGCGGCGAAGGCGAACGTCAACCATCCACCGGCCTTCACCAAGTTGCTCGACCCGTTGATCGTTCCCGCGAGCACGACGGCGAGGGCGGCATCGATCAATACGAACAGGACGGTGAACGCGAGGGGCAGGCGCAGTGTCCCGATCGTGAGCAGTCCCAGGATGACGAGCCATGTGATCAGGAACAGTCCCTGGGTGTGCACCGCAGCCGCGGCCGAGATCGCGAACCAGTTGTGCGTCAGCCCGAGTACGAGCACTGCGTAGCTCAGCCAGAATCCGGCGAAGATGCCGAAAATGCTGGCGAGAGCCGTCTGGCCAACGGCGGCGCTCCAGATGGTCGCGATGACGAGGCCGATTCCGGTCGCAGCCGCGATGATCGGGATCGACGCGCCGACCGCGTCCGGCGGCACGTAGCCGATAAGGACGAGGGCGAGGGCGACCGACCCAGCCACGAAGACAGGTACCCCGACGGCCGCAGGATTTCCAGCGAAGAATGTTGAGGACGGCGCATCGGCGGTTTCACTGGGCGTCGTGTCTCGGGTGTCGGGCCGTGTCGGCTCTTGCGCGATATCGCCGACAGTCTGGACTGACATGGCAACTCCCTTGTGACTCGGGGCATTCACGCTCATGGCGTGCTACTCAGCGGCCCCGCTGACCTGCACGCACACCGTGGCGACGGCGACGAGTACGCAGGAGAGCTGGACGTATCGTGCGTTGCGCTGCCACCAGCGCACCCGGCGGCGACAGCGCGCGGGCAACAACTCGACCTCGGCAAGGCTCGCCCCGCGCATCGAGAGCCAGAGCCCGAGCGACACCAGGGCCGCCAATGCAAAGATCGCCAAGGCCGACCTGGACAAACATGCCACCTCCGTAGGTCAACGGTGACTTAGGTGACCTCCCGAGGCCGGGACATGCCGATCGTTTCGGATTCACGCTGGTCGGCCGCCCCTGCATGGGTGGCTGCACTCATGGTCACACCGGCGCCGGGCACATAGACGACAGTGCCTCAATTTGAGATTCTGGCTGGCCCGCTCATTACCGGCCGTCCATCTTTCACCCAACGCATTTCGAAGCGTTGCTGGCCGCGGTGTCACGTGCGTGCGGGATACTGGCGAGATGGTTGACGACACCGACCGGGAACGGGCCATCTATCAGGCGCTCAAGGCGGTCGACGAAGTCGCTGCCGCTCTGCAGACGCACCTCATCGAAGAGCACCAGGCGGATCCGGAGCGGGGGGCCACGCAGAGCACATCCACCAGCTCGCTCAAGCTTCTACGCCAGGCCCGCGAGCGTCTCGGCGAGGGACTGCGAACCATCGAGGCTGACATTATCGCCCACTCTGACGAGATCTCGCTGCGCAATGAATGACCCAACACCGCAGCCTGAGCGCCCGTCGTTGACGGTGTCGGAGCAATCCGAGATGTCAATGTCTGCGGCGTATTCTGTGCTCAATCTCAGCGGCCGCTAGAAGATCTTCGACCGCGGTCGCCGAGCGCGGTACCACTGACGGATATCCAGGCAGTTGGGGCGAAGGCGCTCATCAAGTGGTCACTGTCTTCAAAGCGGAGCACCAGGATTCCTGCCTCCGCGAACTCGAAGCCGACGCCGCCGAGTCCGCCCTCCGCGTGATAGGAGCGGAGAGATCCGTCGGGGAATGTCACGGTCACGAAGTCGAGCTCGAGCGGCCCGGTGTTGTGCAGTTCCTGATATTCGTCGACGTCGCCATTTCGGCGATGCACTATGTGTCTGGCCATCTGTCTCGTCCTCACGCGGGCCGTCAGATCCGTTCTTGCCGAGTATGAGGGGCCCACTACAACTGGCGCCGGCCGCACCACTCGTTCGACCAGGAGCCCCCGATGCGGGGTCGGCCGTCAACGCGCCGAGTCTGGCGGCCGGCCCGTCCGCCTGCCCCGTCTGCCTTCCGTCTGAGAGGAGGTAGTGGCGGGCCTGCTGGGCAGGGCGGCGCTGACCTGGTCGTGCAGTCGGCAGAGGTCGTCAAGTATGTGGCCGCGTTGAAGGCTGAGCTCGTTGAGTTGTTGGTGGATGGTGTTCAGTCGTGCCTGCGCGGCGGCCTCGGCCGATTGCCATTCCTGACGGGACAGACGCTCGTCCTGCACCCGACGTGCCGCTGCTTCGATCTCGGCCTCTTCCCGTGCCTGTGCGGCGTCAGCGTCGAGCCTGTCGCGCTCGGCTGCGGCGGCGGCAACGATCTGCGCTGCCTGCGCGCGGGCCCGGTCCAGTTCCGCTGCGGCGTCGGCGAGGATCTGCTCAGCGTCGGCCGTGCGAACCGCGTGGAGTTCCGCG
>JAODNL010000445.1 GCA_025465405.1 Pseudonocardiales bacterium
ATGCCGCGCTCTTCGCCGGTTACGCCGAGTCCCTGAACGTGCGCCGGTACACGCAGAGTCATCGTCTCGCCACCGACGTGAACGACGGCCTGCGCGCCTACCGGGGCGCTCCGGACGGCTTCGACGGCGTGGCCGAAGTGTGGTTCGACTCGCTGGAGGAACTGCTCGCCGCCCTGCAGACCCCGGCCGGGCGGGCCGCCGCAGCTGACCTCATCGCCGACGAGCGGCGCTTCGTCGATCACGCGGCGTCGCCGATCTGGATCAGCGAGGAGATCGTGATCGACCTGCCCTGACGCTCGGCCGCTACAGGCGCTCGTCCGCTAGAGGCGCTCGATGATGGTCGCGTTGGCCATGCCGCCGCCCTCGCACATCGTCTGCAGGCCGTAGCGCCCGCCCGTCGCCTCGAGCGTGTTGAGCATCGTGGTGAGCAGCCGCGCACCGGACGCGCCGAGGGCGTGCCCCAATGCGATCGCGCCACCGCGCTGGTTGAGGCGGGCCGGATCGGCGGCCAGGTCGTTCAGCCACGCGAGCGGCACGGGCGCGAACGCCTCGTTCACCTCGTAGGCGTCGATGTCGTCGATGCCGAGACCGCCACGCTCCAGGACCTTGCGCGTGGCCGGGATGATGCCGGTCAGCATGAGGATCGGGTCATCGCCCGTGACCGAGAAGGAGTGGAACCGCGCCCGCGGCCGCAGGCCGAGCCGGTTCGCGGCCGCCTCGCTCATGATGAGAACGGCGGAGGCACCGTCGGTCAACGGCGAGGAATTGCCGGCTGTGATCGACCAGCTGATCTCGGGAAAGCGCTCTCCCGCCGGATCGCCTTCGAACGCCGGCTTCAGCGCGCTGAGGCCCTCGACGGTCGTGCCCGCCCGGACCGTCTCGTCGACAGAATGGCTGAGCCGTTCGCCTGAATCGCTCGGCACGGTGATCGGCACGATCTCGCGGTCGAACGCGCCCGAGGCAGTCGCCTCGGCCGCCCGCCGGTGCGACAGCGCGGCGAACTCGTCCAGAGCCGTACGGTCGAGCTTCCATCGAGCGGCAATGATCTCCGCCGAGATTCCCTGCGGGATCAAGCCACCCGGGTACCGCTGCGCGATCCGGTCTCCGTACGCGTCCTTGCCCTGCGTGTTCGAGAACATCGGCGCCCGGCTCATCGACTCGACGCCGGCGGCGATGACGATGTCGTAGCTACCCGC
Source organism: Pseudonocardiales bacterium (assembly GCA_025465405.1). Classification (GTDB taxonomy): domain Bacteria; phylum Actinomycetota; class Actinomycetes; order Mycobacteriales; family Jatrophihabitantaceae; genus RYN-117. Next base: position 1,197 of record JAODNL010000445.1, read on the forward strand.
CATGACGCCCTGCGCCGCGAACGTTGCCGCCTGCTGGCTCGAGCCGCACTGCCGGTCGACCGTCGTCGCCGGCACCGACTCCGGAAAGCCCGCGGCGAAAACAGCATTGCGGGTGATGTTCAGCGACTGCTCACCGGCCTGCGTGACGCAGCCGCCGATGACGTCCTCGACCTCTGCCGGGTCCAGGCCGTTGCGCTCGACCAGTTGCGACAGCACCGCGGCAAGCAGGTCGACGGGATGCACTCCGGACAGCGCGCCGCCCGGCTTGCCCTTGCCCGACGCGGTTCGTATCGCGTCGACGATCACTGCGCTGCCCATGGGTCCTCCTCGGTTGTCGCCGTCGGCTCAGACGATGCCTGCTCCGCGCAGGCGTTCGAGCGCGGCAGCGTCGACGACACTGCCGAGTATCTCGTCGTTGTGCTCGCCGAGCAGCGGGCTGCCCGCGCGCACCCGACCAGGCGTCGCGCTGAGCTTCGGCATCACCCCGGGCTCGCGGACGATCTCACCGTCCAGCGTGGGTTCGGATACTTCGACGATCATCTCCCGCGCGGCGAAATGCTCGTCGGCCGCGATGTCGCGGGCGGTGTAGATGCGCCCGGACGGGACGCCGGCCTCGGCGAGCAGCTTGAGCAGCTCGGCGGCATCCAACGACTGCGTCCACGCGGACAGCTCCGCGTCCAACTCGACCTGGAACGCGCCGCGGGCCACGTGGGTCTCATACCGCCCGCCGGATGCTGCCCATTCGGGGCGACCGGCAAGCTCGGCGAGGCGGGCGAACACCGAATCCTGATTGCCGCCGATGATCACCCAATCGCCGTCCGCCGTCGGGTAGACGTTCGACGGCGCAATGCCCGGAAGCACCGATCCGGACGGACCGCGCACCTGGCCGAGCTTCTCGTACTCAGGCAGCGTGGATTCCATGTACATCCACATCGCTTCGTAGAGCGCGACGTCGACCATCTGGCCGACGCCCGTGCCGCCGGGCCGGTCGCGCACGAACAGCGCCATCAGCGCGCCGACGAAGCCCTGCGTCGCCGCGAGCGCGTCGCCGATCGAGACGCCGACGCGGACCGGCGCGCGCCCCGGCTCTCCGGAGAGATGGCGGAATCCGCTCATCGCTTCGGCCACCGAGCCGAATCCCGCGCGGTCGCGGTAGGGACCGTCCTGCCCGTAGCCGGTGATCCGCACCATCACCAGTCGCGGGTTGATCCGGTGCAGGTCGGGCCAGCCGAGTCCCCACCGCTCCAGAGTTCCCGAACGGAAGTTCTCGATGAGGACGTCTGCCGACGCCACGAGCTCGCGCACGATCCGCTGCCCCTCGGCGCGGCGCAGATCGATCGTGACGGACTTCT
>JAODNL010000492.1 GCA_025465405.1 Pseudonocardiales bacterium
ACTGTGGTTGCCAGCCTGAGGCGGCTACCTGACCGCAGCCTTCAAACCGGCTGATGATCGGCACAGGAAGCGGCGCACGATCTGTCGTGGTACGGAAGGCATGCGGCGTTGAACGAGAAGCGCGGCCGCTGGCAGATACCTCTGAGACCATCGCTCAGTCCGCGCTGTTCATCGCGATCTTCTACGGCATCTAGATCATCTGGGGGCGCGACGCCGGTGTCCTCACCAAGCTGCTCGTCACGCCGACGCCGCGTGTGGCGCTCGTGGCCGGAAAGGCGTTCGCCGCGGGCATCCGCGCGGTCGCGCAGGCGGTAGTCGTGGTCGTGGTCGCCGCCCTGCTGGGCGTAGGGCTCACCTGGAACCCGCTGCGCCTGCTGGGCGTCGTCGTGGTGGTCGTTCTCGGCGCCGCGTTCTTCTCCTGCCTGTCGGTCACCATCGCCGGCCTGGTCCTCAAGCGGGATCGGCTGATGGGCATCGGGCAGGCGGTGACGATGCCGCTGTTCTTCGCGTCCAACGCTCTGTATCCCGTGAGCATCATGCCGGGCTGGCTGCGCGCGATCAGCTACGCCAACCCGCTGAGCTACGAGGTCAGCGCGCTGCGTGCGTTGCTGCTCGGCCTGCCGACCAACCTGTGGCTGGATTTCGCCGTCCTCATCGGATCCGTCATCGCCGGCATCTGTGCCGCAGCAGCGCTGCTCGGCCGACTCTCGCGCTAGCGATGCACTCGCCAGAGTTCCAAGCCCGGGGCAACGGAGGCGGCAAGCCGCTCGCTCGGGCCGAAGACCGTCGGGCCGGAAACCTCCGGGCGCGACGAAGGCCCCGCGTGTGCGGGGCCTTCGATCGTGGAGGTGGCGGGAATCGAACCCGCGTCCTCCGTCGCTTCAACAGGACTTCTCCGGGCGCAGTGTGCGTTGCCTCTACTCGGCCCCACCGGTCATACACACAAGCCGGTGTGACGGGCCCAGTCGCTGTGAGTTGTCCCGTCCATGTCCGCGACCGGCGTGGACGGTAAGTCACCTAGCTGATGCCAGCATCCGAGCCGGTGACGGACCCGGGCTGACAGATCCGCTTCGCTACTTAGGCAGCGAGAGCGAAATCGGCGCGACTATTGTCGGCGCTTATTTTGTGTGCGTCGCTTGTTTAACGAGGGCAGCAACGCGAACCTCGGCCCGCTTCTCCTGCCTCGACGTCCGGAGTCGAGACCATTCACCCCCCTGTGGGATTTGTGCGATCTAGCCACAGCGTAACGGTTCTGGCGACGGATATAGTCCGGCGCTACTCGCTCGGCCCGTACAGGCCCGGCGGGAACGGCAGGCCCACCGGCCCGGCATCCGGGCTCATCACCCGGCTGACGAAGGCCGGCGTCGCGGCCAGCACCTCGGAAGCGAGCGCGTCCAGCCACTCAGTGACCTCGGGGGTAGCACCCGGGCCGTCGAAGGAACGCAGCAGCAGGCGGGATCCGGCGAACATCAGCCGCTGCACCGGCGACCGCAGCACCACCTCACGCAGCTCGGGTCCCAGCAGCCGGACGACCGTGTCCGGGACGTCGGCGGTGACCACGTAGGTCGCGTCAAGGTCGGCGAAGCCGGTCGGCGACAGATAGTCACCCGGCACCGGAACCGCCCGCTGCCCGAGCGCCGAGCGGTGGTCGAGCGCCAGAAACGCGACCGTGTTCGGCAGGCTGACCGTCAGGGTGCACCATTGCGCGCCAGTGGTCGGGTGCTCGTACTCCTCGACGACGCCGAGGTAGCCGTAGGCCACGGTCTGCGCCCGCAGCCCCACCATGGCCAGGTCCGCGCCACCGCCGAAGGCAACCGGATCGGTGAGGGGGGCGCCGCTGAACCGGGCGAGGTGCTCGACGTGACCCGCGGCGTCGCGGCCGCCGTGCCGCGACGCCCGATGACTGCCACCTGTACGCATCCGGTCTCACCTCTCACCGCTCGTACTTGGGGTCAAACCCTAGCCAACCCGCCCGGATCGCGCGCGTTGTCGCCGAGCAACCGCAGGCCGTTGTCCCAGCAGACGGCCCGTAGCCAGTCGTCGTCGATGCCGAGCCGCTCCAGCGCCGCGAGTTGCTCGGCGTAGGCATACGGGATGTTCGGGAAGTCGCTGCCGAGCACCACGCGGTCCGGACGGGCGGCGAGTATCGCCGCCGCCTCGGCCGGCACCGGCGCGAGCCGGTTCATGAAATCGGTGCCCACCATCGTCGTGTCGACATGCACGTTCGGGTAGCGCTCGACGAGCGCCAGGTGCGCTACGTACTCCGGCGCGCCGCAGTGCGCGATGACGGCGGTGAGCCGCGGATGCGCCGCGAGCACCTCGCCGAACGGACCTGGCCCGGTGTGGGCGCCGGGCAGCGGACCGCTGCCGCAGTGCACGACGACCGGCACGCTCGCGTCGGCGAGCATGCCCCAGACGGGATCGAGCAGGGCGTCGCGGGGGTCGTAGCCGCCGACCTGCACGTGCGCCTTGAACACCCGCGTCCCCGCCTCGAGCGCGTCGGCAACGTAGCGCTCCGCGGAGGGCTCGGGGAAGAACGTCCCGGTGGCGACGCAGCCCGGCGTGCGCGCCGCGAAGTCCCGTGCCCAGGCGCACAGAGCCTCGGCCATCCCCGGCTTGTGCGGGTAAAGCAGCGCTGTGAACACCCGCACCCCGAGCCGCTCCAGGGTGGCCAGCCGAGCGGCCTCGGCCGTGCGGTAGCGGACCGGCCAGTCGACGCCGTAGTGCTCGCGAGCGCCGTCGAAGTAGCGCCATACCGCGTCCATCAGCGGGGCCGGCATGAAGTGCACGTGCACGTCGACGAGCCCGGGCAGCCCGAGGCCCTGCCACCAGGCGGGGACGTCGACGTCGTCCAAATTCAGTCCATGCCCTTGGCGCGGCGGCCGATCGCCTTGCGTACCTCGCGGTCCGCGTCGCGACGAGCCAGGTCCTGCCGCTTGTCGTAGGACCTCTTGCCGCGCGCCAGCGCGAGTTCGACCTTCACCTTGCCGTCGGAGAAGTACAGCGCGAGTGGGACGAGCGTCAAGCCGCTCTCCTTGGTCTTGCCGATGAGCCGCTGGATCTCCGCTCGGTGCAGCAGCAGCTTGCGGACCCGCCGGGGCTCGTGGTTCGTCCAGCTGGCCTGGTCGTACTCGGGGATGTGCACGTTGCGCAGGTACACCTGCCCGTCGTCGATGGTGGCGAACCCGTCCACGAGCGACGCCCGGCCGAGGCGCAGCGACTTGACCTCAGTGCCGGTGAGCACGACGCCGCACTCGTAGGTGTCGAGGATGGCGTAATCGTGGCGGGCCTTGCGGTTCTGCGCGATCAGCTTGCGGCCGGTCTCGCGATTGCTCGACGCGGCTTGGGCGGACATGCCTACAGCCTGACGTACAGGCGCAACGTCGCGAACGCGGTGATGGCCGACAGCACGACGCCCGTGATCAGGCCGAAGCCGCTGGCGATGAGCACGTCGTTGATCCCGAGGTTCGGGATGACCCCGTTCTCGACGGGGATCTTGAACACGCCGTCCAGGACGTAGTGCTTGCCGACCCAGACCAGCCCCGCCGAGATGAGGCCGCCGACCGTCGTGGCGATGATGGCCTCCAGCATGAACGGCATCTCGGTCATCCACCGCGACGCACCGACCAGCCGCATGATGCTGGTCTCGTTCTTGCGCTGGTTCGCCGCCACCTGGATGGTGTTCGCGATCAGCAGGATCGAGGCGATGAGGACGACGAGCGCGATGATGATCGAGAACCAGCGCGCGCCGTCGATCACGTCGAGCAGCGTCTTGATCGTCGAGTACTGGTTGTTCACCTGACCGACGCCGGCGACAGTCGCGTACGTCTTGGCGAAGGCCGGATAGTCCTTCTTCAGGTCCTTGAGCTTGACGGTGAACGACGCGGGCAGGTCGCCGACCTTGAGGTACTTCGCGACGGCGGGCCCCTCTATCTGCTTGCCCCGGTCGTACTGCTCCTGCTCAGAGACAAAGGTGGCGGACTTGACGGCCGGATCGGCGTTGAGTTGCTGCGAGATCGCCGTCATCTCGGCTGGCGTCGTCTTGTGCGCACACGTCCCGTGACCGGCCTCGTTCTGTGCGCACAGGTAGACCGAAACGTTGATCTTGCCTTCGTACACGTGCTTGAACTTGGTTATCTCGGTGTTCGCCAGCAGGGCAGCACCGACGAAGGCCAGCGCGATGGACGTGCTCAATACCAGCGCGATGGTCATCGAGACGTTGCGGCGGATACCCGACGCGACGCCGGACAACACGAAGTTGGCGCGCATGACTTCCTTACTGTTCGGGGACTTGCCTGGGGATCGAAACCGACGGGCCGGTCAGCGACCGACTCCGTACACGCCGCGGGACTGGTCACGAATGATCTTGCCAAGGTCCAGCTCGATCACCCGGCGGCGCATCGCGTCGACGATGTTGTTGTCGTGCGTGGCCATGACGACCGTGGTTCCGGTGCGGTTGATGCGCTCCAGCAGGCTCATGATGCCCTGACTGGTGTCGGGGTCGAGGTTGCCGGTGGGCTCGTCGGCCAGCAGGACGAGCGGGCGGTTGACGAACGCCCGCGCGATCGCGACGCGCTGTTGCTCGCCGCCGGACAGCTCGTTGGGCATGCGCTGCGCTTTGCCCTCCAGCCCGACCAGATCGAGCACCTCCGGGACGGTCCGCCGGATCGCCTTCGGCGACTTGTTGATCACCTCGAGCGCGAAGGCGACGTTCTCGTAGACGTTCTTCTTCGGCAGCAGCCGGAAGTCCTGGAACACGCAGCCGATCTTGCGGCGCAGGTCCGGAATCTTGCGGCCGGCCAGCCGGCCGACATTGCGGCCGTCGACGGTGACCACGCCGGTCGTCGGCAGCTCCTCGCGCAGCAGCAACCGGAGCACCGTCGACTTCCCGGACCCCGACTGGCCGATCAAAAAGACGAACTCGCCCTTCTCGATCTCGATGCTGATGCCGTCGAGGGCAGGACGCGCACCGGCCGGGTAGACCTTGGATATGTTCTCGAGCCGGATCACGGGAGTGCAGTTTACCTAACAACCTTCGCCGCACCGGCCAGCGCTCAGCTGCGCGCGTCGGTTTCGGAAACTGTGTCGCAGCCCATTGCTAGCGTGGTTGGACGTGAGCGCACCTGAGACAGCCGAGGTCCTCGCGAGGAATTCCGACGAAGCGGCTGAGGCGCTCATTTCGGCCCAAGGGCTGACGAAACGGTTCGCGGATTTCACCGCCGTCGACGGCATCGACTTCGACGTGCGCCGGGGCGAGGCGTTCGGGTTTCTCGGCCCGAACGGCGCCGGCAAGAGCTCGACGATGCGGATGATCGGCTGCGTCGCGCCGGTCACCGCTGGCACGCTGCGGATCCTCGGCCGGGATCCGGCCACCCAGGGCCCCGCGATCCGGGCCCGCCTCGGCGTCGTGCCGCAGCAGGACACCCTCGACCTCGAACTCACCGTGCGGGAAAACCTGTACGTCTACGGACGGTATTTCGGCATGTCCCGCGCCGCGCTGCGGCCCAAGGTGGACGAGCTGATGGACTTCGCCCAGCTGAGCGAGCGCGCCAACGCCAAGGTCGAGCCGCTGTCCGGTGGCATGAAGCGTCGCCTCACCATCGCCCGCTCGCTGATCAACGACCCGGAGATCCTGCTGCTCGACGAGCCCACCACCGGCCTCGACCCGCAGGCGCGCCACGTCCTGTGGGACCGGCTCTACCGGCTCAAGCAGGCTGGCGTCACGCTCGTGCTCACCACGCACTACATGGACGAGGCCGAGCAGCTCTGCGATCGGCTCGTCGTGATGGACGGCGGCCGGATCGTCGCCGAGGGGTCACCTCAGGAGCTGATCGCGGCCCACTCCACCCGCGAGGTCGCCGAGCTGCGCTTCGCACCCGGTGCCAACGCGGCGGCCGCCGAGCGGCTGTCGGCCGCGCTCACCGGTGACCGCGAACGCATCGAGGCGCTGCCGGACCGCGTACTGCTGTACGTCGCCGACGGCGAACGCGCAGTCGCGCGCTCCCACGAGATCGACCTGTTTCCGCTGTCGTCGCTGGTGCGCCGCAGCACGCTCGAGGACGTCTTCCTGAGGCTCACCGGCCGGAGCCTGGTCGACTGATGGGTACCGAGGTCGTCGCTGCTCCCCCGCTGTCGGCTCGTCCCTCCGCGTGGCGGGTCGTGGAATACCAGCTGGTCGCGGCGCGGCGTTACTGGCGCAGCATGGTCATTCTCGGCGTGATCACCCCCCTGACGTACGTGCTGGCGCTCGGTGTCGGCCTCGGGGTGGTTGTCGACAACAACGGCCGCCAGTTGGGCGTGCCGTACCTCGTCTTCGTCGCGCCGGCGTTCCTCACCGCGGCCGCCCTCCAGATCGCGGCAGCCGACGCAAGCTTCCCGCTGATGGCCGGCTTCAAATGGATCCGCACCTTCCACGGGATGGTGTCGACACCGTTGACGCCCGATCAGGTGTGCGACGGCCAGCTGCTGTGGATCGCGGTGCGGCTGATCGTCAACTCCTCCCTGTATCTGGCGATCATGGCCGCGTTCGGCGGCACACAACGGTGGTGGGTGCTGCTCGCGATCCCCGCCGCAACGCTGACCGGAATGGCGTTCGCCTCGATGGTCGCGGCGCTCGCGGCCGTGCTCGAGAATGAGGGCAACGGCTTCAACGTGCTGTTCCGATTCGTCGTCACGCCGATGTTCCTGTTCAGCGGGACGTTCTATCCGATCAGCCAGCTGCCCGACTGGGGGCGCTGGCTCGCCTACGTGTCACCGCTGTGGCACGGCACCGAACTGGCGCGGGGTGCCGGCATCGGCGGTTTGTCAGCGGCGGCGGCGATCGGACACATCGCCTACCTGATGGTGTGGCTCGTCAGCGGCGTCTTACTCGCGCGCTGGCGCTTCCGGGTGAGGCTGACCAAGTGACTCTCGAGGCACCACCGACGATCGCGGCGTCGAACGCGCGGGCCAGCATCGCGCTGCGGGTGCTGCCGCCGGGCCTGTACGCCGGGCGCGGGTACGTCGTGCTCGAGCGGGCGTTCCGGGTCTATCGGCGCAGTTGGATGGTGATCTTCTCAGGCTTCTTCGAACCCTTGTTCTATCTGTTCGCGCTCGGAACGGGGCTGCACAAGCTGGTCGGCACCGTCCTCGGTCCGGGTGGGCATCCGATTTCCTACACCGCGTTCATCGCCCCAGCGCTACTCGCGTCCTCGGCCATGAACGGTGCGGTCTACGACTCGACCATGAACGTCTTCTTCAAGATGAAGTACGCCAAGCTCTACGACGCGATGCTGGCAACGTCGTTGGGACCGCTGGACGTCGCGCTCGGCGAGATCGGCTGGGCGCTGTTCCGCGGTGGCCTGTACGCGGCGGGCTTCATGATCGTCATGCTGGTGATGGGGTTGATGGCGTCCGCCTGGGCGGTGTTGATGTTGCCGGCGGCGCTTCTCATCGCGTGCGCGTTCGGGGCGGTCGGCATGGCCGTGACGTCGTACATGAAGTCGTTCCAAGATCTGGATCTTGTGCAGGTGGCGATCCTGCCGATGTTCCTGTTCAGCGGGACGTTCTACAGCCTGTCCGTCTACCCGGCGTGGCTGCGGGTGGTCGTCGAGTGCCTGCCGCTGCACCACGGCATCGCGATGCTGCGCGGCCTCAATTCGGGTGTCCTCGACGGCGCGATGATCGCTCACGTGGCGTATTTCCTGGTGATGGCCGCGGTCGGGCTCGTGGTCACCGCCCGCCGCCTCGACCGCCTCCTCCTGCGCTGAGCTTTCAGCGGCCGGCGGTCTGCGAGCGGCGCCAGCGGATGCCCGCCTCGATGAAGCCGTCGATGTCGCCGTCGAGCACTGCCTGCGGGTTGCCGACCTCGTAGTCCGTGCGCAGGTCCTTCACCATCTGATATGGGTGCAGGACGTAGCTGCGCATCTGGTTGCCCCAGCTGTTGCCGCTGTCCTTCAGCGCATCCATCGCGGCCTGTTCCTCCTGCCGGCGGCGCTCCAGCAGCTTGGCCTGCAACACGGCCATCGCGCTCGCCCGGTTCTGGATCTGGCTGCGCTCGTTCTGGCAGCTCACGACGATCCCGGTCGGAAGGTGTGTGATCCGCACGGCGGAGTCGGTCGTGTTGACGCCCTGGCCGCCCGGCCCGCTGGAGCGGTAGACGTCGACGCGGATGTCGTCGTCCGGGATCTCGACGTGGTCGGACGACTCGACGACCGGGAGCACCTCGACCCCGGCGAAGCTGGTCTGCCGCCGCCCCTGATTGTCGAACGGGCTGATGCGCACGAGCCGGTGCGTCCCCTGCTCGACACTCAACGTGCCGTACGCATAAGGGGCTTTGACCTGGAACGTCGCCGACTTGATGCCGGCCTCCTCGGCGTAGGACGTGTCCAGGACGTCCACCGGGTAGTTGTGCCGCTCGGCCCACCGCATGTACATCCGCAGCAGCATCTCGGCGAAATCGGCCGCGTCGACGCCGCCGGCCTCAGAGCGGATAGTGACCAGCGCTTGGCGCGAGTCATACGGCCCGGACAGCAGGGTGCGGACCTCGAGCTCGTCGATCGCCTTGCGCAGGCCGGCGGCCTCGCCCTCGGCCTCCGCGCGGAAGTCGGCGTCGTTCGCCTCCTCGGCCATGTCCCAGAGCACCTGCGCGTCGTCGACGCGGCGCCGCAGGTCCTCCGCCCGGCGGATCTCGCCCTGCACGAACGACAGCCGGCTCGTTATCCGCTGGGCGTTGTCGGTGTCGTTCCAGAGGTCCGGCGCCGACGCCTCGCGCTCCAGCTCCTCGGCCTCGCGGCGCAGTTTGGGGACGTCCAGCACCGCCTCGATACTGGCCAGTGTCGCGGAGAGTTCTTTGAGTTCGGCGGGGACGTCCACGTCGGTCGAGGGTACGCGACCGGGCCTACTCGCCGAGTTGCGTGACGAGCGCGGGCGGCGCCACCTGCCGGTAGGCGTCGCGGACCACCTCGGCGATCTCGTCCCACTCAGGCTGCTGATCGATACGCACGCCGACCCAGCCGCGGTGCCCGACGTAGGGCGGCCGGAAGTACTGCTGCGGATTCACCGCGATCAGCTCCTCCTGCGCCCCGGATGGTGCTGCGCACCAGAACGCCAGGTGCTCCGCACCGTGGTGATGGTTGTCGAGCATGACGAACTGCTTCTTGTCACGCACGAAGAACGAGGGCTCGCCGTGGCTCGGGCGCTCGCTGACCTCCGGCAACGCCAGGCAGATCTGCCGAAGCCGCTCGACAGCCTCGGCAGGCTGACCGGCCTGTGCCGCTTCGGCGCTCACGCCGGGTACGTCCGCAACCAGGCGACGACGGCCCGCTCGTACATGACGGCGAACTCCGCGGCGCTGGCCGCGAACGCGTCCCCCTCGCCGCGAAGGTCTTTCGCGCATTGCTCGTGCTCGGCAAGGGCGAACTCGTGCTCCGCTACCGCGGCGGCGATGATCTTCCGGCGCTGCGCGGTCTTCAGGTGCGCGCCGAAGCCGAGGCGCAGCACCGCAGCACTGCGCACCGAGTCCGCGGGGGCGGGGGCGAGCGCCCAGGCGGCGAAGGCCGTCCGTCCGGCCGGCGTGATCACGTAGGCCTGGCTGGTGCGCTTGCCGGGTCCGCACACCTCGGCGTCGACGTAGCCGTCGCGGACGAGTTGCGGGAGCTCGCGGTAGACCTGGCTGCGGGTGACGCCGCCCTGCGCGGCCAGCCGGCGCTCCGCCGCGGCGACGAGGTCGCCACCTGTCGCTGCGCCGTCATGCAGCAGTCCGAGAATGACGGCCGAGGTGGCGTTCACCGGCACCACTCCACGCTCCCAGGTGGGTCGGAGAGCTGTCCAGTTGAACCGCTAAGGTCGTTCGCCGACGAACACCGAGAGTGACCGGACGGCATCGTCTTGGCAGCCATCCCGCCCGCGCGTACCGTCAGCGGCACAGTTCCGAGGGGGATGAGGTCGCGATCATGCCGGAGTTCATGGACGTGCATCACGGAATGGCCGGGCTCACGGCCGATGATCTGAAGGCCGCGCACGACGCCGATCTCGCCATACAGGGCGAGGAGAACGTCGTGTTCAAGCAGGCGTGGGCGGATCCGCAGAGCGGCACCGTGTACTGCCTGTCGGAGGGGCCGTCGGCGGAAGCCGTCCAGCGGATTCACGAGCGTGCGGGACATCCCGCCGACGAGATACATCCGGTTCCGTACGTCGTCTGACGTCGGAATGCGACGCAGGTGAATGACCTGCCGACATCGCCCTCCGACGATTGGGACCAGAACTCTCGCCGGAAAGCCTTGCTGTCCCTGGGCATTCTCGCTCTGATCGCGGCACTGATCGGAGTGGTCATGGTGATCGTCGTCGACAACTCAGGCGGCCGCCGCACGTCGGTCGTAGCCGGCAGCGGCACGACAGCGCCGCCGGCCACGTCGTCCGTGTCGTCCGTCCCGGGCACTAGTAGCACGACACGATCGCCGTCGCCGTCGGCGTCGGCATCGGCATCGGCATCGGCATCGGGGCGTGCGACGCCGACCGCCGCCGCCCGGTGTCCGTCCGCTGCGCCGTGTGCCGTGCCCGGCGATCGCGGGCATGCGGTGGCAGCGCTGAACAGCTTCCGCGCCAGTCACGGCCGCCATGCCGTGCCCGGAACCGCGTCGTCGCAGGCGCAGGAATGCGCGCTGGGCGAGGGCGGCGGACCCTCGTGCCAGCCGCACTACGCGTGGGAGCCGGTCCCGACGCAGGACGGCGTGCGGGTGATCACCATGGTCGCCAGCCGAAGCGACGGAATGCAGTGGCTGCTCGATCCCGCGATGTCGTCCTTCAGCGTCGGGTGGGCGTATACCCCTGGCGCGCAAGGCGGTCCGGGCCGATACTCGTGCGCGATCCTGAAGGTCGGCTGACGATCGCGGGCATCATGACAGCGGCGCTTGCGCCGACGACGTCGCGACGTGCCGGATGCCGTGGCCCTTGCCGAACATCGCACCGAACGCGACGCGTCTGCTCTGCGTGCACGTGAGGATGAGCGTGCTCGCGTCAGCCGAAAGCCCGGCCTCGACGTCCACGCCGGACCTGGACGGGTCGTCCGCGAGGTAGCCCTCGACCGCGAGTTGCACGTCCGCGAACCGGAGCGACCGCACGTCGCCGAGCCCGGCCGCGCGGTCGAGATCGACGGCGCTGGCTGCCCCGGCGGCAGCAGCGCCGTCGCACACGTGCTGCAGCTCGCGGTGCTGCACGAACGCGTCACCGGCAGCGACCGCGCCCGCGGTCATCGCCAACGCCACAAGGAAGAAGCCGAGGATGAGCGGGATCGTCGAGCCCCGGTCGCCGCGCCTCATGGCTGCGCCGAGCGAAACTCGTCGACGTGCACGACGTACCTGCCAACCGTCGTGATGCCGTGCCCGGCCAGCACGGTCGGCACGGCCGGCAGCGCCACCCGCCGCGTGACGCACACCGTGAAACGCGCACCGGGATCGAGCACCGGCGTGACCGGCGGACCGTCGCACGACGATCGGGCCGCGACGAAACGCACCGACGCTTCGCCCCGCACCCCGTGTCCGGCGAACGCGAGCCGCACCGCGGCGGCAACGCGGACCTCCGCCTCGGCCGCGGTGTCACTGGTGGCGAAGGCCCGGCCGGCCTCGCGCGCGGCCTGCGCGACTGCGAGTTCGCTGCGCTGGACGATCGCCACCGCGACGAGGAAGTACACCAGCGGCACCATCACGACAACCGCGACGAAGACGAATTCGATGATCGCGCTGCCGCCGTCGCCGTGATCGCGCACCAGCCGCCGCAGCCGCGCGGTCATCCACCCTCCTTGAGCACGGACGAGGTGACGTCGATCAAGCCCGGAATCCGCAGCGGCAAAAACAGCATCTTGAGCTGGCCGCGGCAGCGCACTGTGGCAACCTGCAGACCGGATGTCGCTTCAGTGGTGCGGCCGCCGGCACACCGCAGCCTCCTGGCCGTTTCGGGACCGAGCGCGGCGGCGATCAGCTCGCTGGCGCGCGGTGCGCCCGCGCTCGGCTCGATGCCGAGGTCGGCTCCATGCCGAGCACCGTCGGCCGCCGCGGCTGCCACGATGTTGCGTGCGTAGACGTAGGCCGCGACTTGCAGCACCCCGAACAGCAGCAGTACGAGCAGCGTGGCCAGCAACACGAACTCGACCACGCTCCCGCCGCGGTCGTCGTCAGCGCGCATGTGCCGCTACTTGCTGCCGGTCACCGAGTCGAGCGCGGAGCCGATCGCATCCTTGAGCTGCGGCTCGAACACGGCCAGGATCGCGACGACCAGGATGGCCGTCATCACGGTGACCATCACCCAGCCGGGCACGTCTCCTCTCTCGCGATCGGTGCCGCGCATGCGTTCGCGGGCCCACGTCGCCAGGAATTGCAGCGTCACCATCGCGTTCCTCCTCGTGAACCCTGGGTCAGCGGGCCAGTGACGTCAGCGTCAGCAAGCCGGGATACAGCGCGAACAAGACGGTCACGGGCAAGATCAGAAACACGACCGGCACCATCATCGAAATCTCCTTGCGGCCGCCGGCTTCGAGCAGTGCGCGCTTGCCGATCTCGCGAACGTCGACGGCTTGGGCCCGCAGCACGTCGGCGAGTGGAGTGCCTCGTTCGATCGCGACGACGAGGCCTTGCACGAAGCGCGCGAACGGCTCGAGCGTCGTGCGTTCTGCGACATCGTTGAGTGCGGTGGTCATGGGCGTCCCGGCGCGCGTGCGGGCCAGTGCGCCATCGAGGTCGCGAGCCAGCTCGCCGCGGGTGAGCCGGCAGACGCGCGCCAGCGCCTCGGCCGGTGCCTCGCCCGCGACGACCGATAGGGCGAGCAGGTCGGCCAGGACAGGGAATTCGGTGAGCATCGCCTGCTCTCGGCGGTCCAGCTGGCGGGTCAACCGCCAGTCGCGGCCGAGCACACCGGCGACGACGCCGCCGATCGCAGCGGCTCCAACGAGCACGGCGTCGACCCGCCCGCGCGGAACTCCGGTGAGCGCGACCAGCAGCGCGCCGCCCGCCATGCCGCCGGACGCCCATACGACCTGTTCGACGCGGAACTCCTCGACGGTCGCGGAGTTGCCAAGGCCGCCGAGGCGACGCCGAACCGACGCGGTTCCTCCGACTACGCGCTCGAGCACTCCGACGAGTTCGCCCAGCAGCGGCCCGAAGACGCGGCGCGCGACCGTGAACGGCGCGGCCGTGACGGTCGGTCGCGCCAGCAGCTTCGACGGTGGCGGGGTGTCGCCGAGGTAGGGAGCGATCCGGTCGACGAGCCGGACTGGACGCATCGGCGGTGCGGCGCGGACCGCAACGACCACACCGGACGCCGCGGTCAACCCGAGCAGCGCGCCGAGCAGCGACGGGTTCATCGCAACACCCTGCGGTCCTCGGGCAGCCGACCGATGCGCAGCATGAGGCGGTAGGCGAGCACGCACACGCCCGCTCCGATCGCGAGCAGCAGCGTCCCGCTGGGCGTGTCATACGCCTGCAACGTCGTCGACTGCGTGCCGAGCAGGAGCAGCACACCCCACGGTGCGGCCGCGGCCAGCCGCGCCGCGTTCACCACCCAACCCTGCCGGGCCTCCAGCTCGGCCCGAGTACGTGCGTCCGAGCGCAGTAGCTCCGAGAGCGTGCGCAACACGGTGCCGAGGTCGCTGCCGCCGACCTCTCGGGCCAGCCGCACGGTTTCGCAGACGCGGTCGCCGACCGGGTCGGCCAGGTCCTCCTTGAGCGCATCGAGGCACTCCCCGAAGCGCCCGCTCGCGCGGTACGCGGAGCTGAAGCGCGCGAACGGCGGCCGCAGTTCGGTCGGGCCGCGAACCGCGAGAGCGGCCAAGCCCTCGGGTAACGACATGCCGGCACGTACGGCCGACGCGAGGTTGTCGATGGCTTCCGGCCACACCTCGCGCAGCGCGACGTGACGGCGACGGCGCATTCTGCGCAGCACCAGGACCGGTACGGCGGATGCGAACCCGCCGAAGCAGAACGCGACCGTGATCGTCGAGGTCATCAGCTCGACGGCGGCCAGGGCCAACAGTCCGCAGGCCAGTTGTGCCCCGAGCAGTTGGGTCGAGCCGACACCGTCCACGCCGGCCTGGTGCAGCAGGTCGGCACGGCGCGCGAGCCAACCCGGCTTCGCGGATGCGGGACGCCGTGGTGCCCGCGGACCGCTGCGCCAGATCAGCAGCAGGCCGGTGCCGAACATCAGTCCGAGCAGCGCGCCCACGTCACGCCTGCCACGCCACGACATCGGCGCGATGACCGAGTGCGTCGATCAGCTCGATGCCCGCGGCCTCGTAGCGCTCAGGATGCGGCGGATACCCCTCGCCACGCTCCAACCGCCG
>JAODNL010000519.1 GCA_025465405.1 Pseudonocardiales bacterium
TGTACGACGACGACCCGCCCGAGCCTCTCGACGCCGTCAGTGCAATCGACGACGAGCGGCTCCGGCTGATCTTCACCTGCTGTCACCCGGCGCTCGCGATGGAGACCCGCGTGGCGCTGACGTTGCGCATGGTCGCCGGTCTGACCGTTCCTGAGATCGCCCGCGCCTTCCTCGTGCAGGAGACCGCCATGGGGCAGCGGATCACTCGCGCGAAGGCCAAGATCAAGGCGGCTCGCATCCCTTATCGAGTGCCGTCCGCAGAGGATCTCCCGGCACGCGTCTCCGGCGTACTCGCCGTCCTCTTCCTCGTCTTCAACGAGGGCTACCTGGCGACCGGCCGCGACACCGATCCCGTACGTCACGAGCTGATCGCCGAGGCGATCCGGCTCACTCGCCTGATCCGTGCCCTCATGCCGGAGGACGGTGAGGTCGCCGGTCTGCTGGCGCTGATGCTCCTCACTGCGGCCCGCCGCACCGCCCGGGTTTCGGCGAGCGGCGAACTGGTCACGCTGGTCGAGCAGGACCGTGGCACCTGGGACGCGGCGCTGATCGCCGAGGGTCACCGGCTGGTGCGCGAGCGCCTCGCCGCCCGGGTGGCTCCGGGTCGCTACCAGATCCTCGCCGCGATCAGCGCCGTGCACACCTCCGCCCGCGACGTACGCGACACCGACTGGTCGCAGGTCGTCGCCCTCTACGACCAGCTCGTCCGCCTCGACCCCTCGCCGATCATCGCCCTCAACCGGGCCGTTGCGGTGGCCGAGCTTGACGGCCCGGGGGTGGCACTGGCGGCCGTCGACCGTCTTGAGGACACCTTGGCCGGCTATCACGCCTACCACGCGACCCGCGCCGACCTGCTGCGCCGGCTGGGCCGCAGTCAGAAGTCGCGCGCGGCGTACGACAAGGCCATCGAGCTGGCCGGCAACACCGCCGAGATCGCCTACCTGACACGCCGCCGCGACCAGCTGAGGTAGTGCCCGCGAATCCCGACCGAAACCCCGGACAGTCTGCCGGCCATGGCGCACCGCACTCATCTCGGCATGACCGAGCGGATCGCCCGCCGACTCCGTCAAGAAATCGCCGGAGGTTGCATGGGGACCAGGAAGCGTCGCACCTCTTGCGGCCAACCGCAGGCCACCGCGAACTTTCCCGCCCACAGCCGCGCCGCCTCATCGTCGGCCACATCCACGACGGCGAAGCCGCAGAGGTGCTCCTTGGTCTCGATGAACGGACCGTCGGTGAACAGCGGTGTGCCGCTCGACGCATCGACACTGAACACGGGGGCAGCATCGTCCAGGCCGCCGGTGAAGATGAGGACCCCCGGCAGCCTTCATCTCTGCCACCAACGGCTTGAGAGCCTTGGACTTCTCGCGCAACTCCTTGACCGTGTGGTCGGGCACCCATTCCTCGTTGAAGGCGATGAGGTACTCGGTCAACTCCTCCTTCGCCGGGATGGCCGCTGCGGCCACCCTTCACCTTCTCCCCGAACGGCGGCAGCCCGATTCGACACACGCAGCGCGAGCGTACGCAGCACCGCACCCGTGCCGGCCAGAGCCACTTCGAGGGCGTCGTCAGGACGGGACGCCGGCTCGGGAGTGACCCGCAGCCGGCACAGCCTCGCGAACCGGGCGCTCGGAGGTCAGCTCCGCGGGACTTCGCACTCCTTTGGATCAATCTGACCCAGGTTCTTGACCACCGTGAACCGGCCGCCCTCGGCTTGCGCGATGTACATGTTCATACGGACGTGGTGCTGACCGGGGACCATCTCCGCCGGACCGCCCGGCCCTTCGGCAATCGCCGCGTGGTCGAGCGCCGCGATGACGTCGTCCTGGTTCAACGAACCCGCCTCGTTGACGGCGGATTCCCAGAACTTGAGCGCCCGATACGTTCCTGAGCAGGCGCTGCCGGCGGTGAACATCGCGCTGCCGGGGTAGAGCGCCTCGTACCGGTTGAGGAGCTGGATGCTGAACCGGTCCTGAACCGATCGGTAATAGTCCAGGCATCCGTACAGGCCCTCGACGTGCTCGGCCGGCGCAAGGTTGAGGAAGTTCTCGTCGAAGTAGGTGCAGACGAGGCGCCCGCCGCGGGCCCCGAAGCCGGCGTTGTGCAGCTGTTCGAGGAACGGGGTGAGCCCCGGCGGGACGATCGTGTTGAACACGACGTCAGCGCCGGTCGACATGATGTCGGCGACGACCCGCCGGTAGTCGGTGTGATCGAGCGGGAAGTACTTCTCGCCGACGATCTCACCGCCGCCGGCCGAGACGGCTTCACGGACCTTCTTGTTGAGTGTGTGCGGCCAGATGTAGTCGGCTGACGGCAGGTAGAACTTTCGCGCTCCCGTCTGCTGCATCAGCCAGGGGATGAAGGGCTCGATCTGCTGCGCGGGCACCGGGCCGGTGCAGTAGATCAGTGGGTGGCATTCCTGCCCCTCATACTGCTCCGGATAGATGTAGAGCCGACCGGCCTGATCGACCACGGGGCCTTTGATCGCCTGCCGCGTCGAGCTGTAGATGCCGCCGATGACGACGTCGACCTGCGCCTCTTCGATCAGCCTCGCCGCGGCGATCCGCGCAGTGTCGTCGTCGGTGGCGCTGTCTTCGATGAACAGCAAGATCGGTCGACCGAGCAGGCCGCCGCGAGCGTTGATGTCGCGGACGACCATCTTGGCCACGTTCGCGTTGGCGATCCCCATGAATGAGAGGGCGCCGCTCTGATCGGTGATGAGGCCGACCCGCGCCGGGCGGTTGATCGCGGTTGTCATGGCCTCGCTCCTACGCGCGGTAGGTGGCGAGCAGGCCCGCGGACTGAGGCTTGCCGAGGTGGCCGGCCTCTTTCAGAATCGGCGGAACCTCGGGGTCGGAGACGAAGTTCGTCCACCCCTCCTCGTCCCAGTCGAACAGCACCCACACCCGGTTGTCCTCGCTGGGGTCGCTGAACACCGTCGAGCCTTTGCAGCCATGGTGGGCGCGCTTGTCGGCGCCCTTCGTGCCGAACACCTCGAGGAAGCGATCGACGTTCTCGACCGTCGTCGTTGCAAGGATCATCGTGGTCTCCTTTGTCTGTGGGCGTTCGGGTGATCGCCCGCGCCTGCCGGTTCCGACTGACGTGGCGCAATCCTCGTGGCGTGCCGCGTGGGCGGCATCGGTAGACCTACCTATTTGGCCGGAGAGCTTCGCTGCGCGGGCCTGACTTGTCCGAGATCAACCCCTGGCGGTGACATCGACGACCTGATGCTTGATGGCCCAGCGAGTCGCAGTCGCGCGACTGGAGACGCCGATCTTCGTGTAGATGTGCTGGATGTGGTGCTCAGCCGTCCTCGATGAAATGAACAATTGCGTCGCGATCTCGGTCGCGGTTCGGCCGTCCGCGACCAGGCGCAGCACCTCGAGCTCACGCCGGCTAAGGCCGCCGGGATGGGCTTGGCGAGCCGCCGGCATCGGATCGCGCCGCGCCGTGCCGATCTGCTGTCGGGCGTAGCTGGCAGCGTCGTTGAGGTCAAGCTCTGCCCCGTCCGAGGTCAGCTCGCGCAGCCGACTCTTGCCGAGCTTCCCGGCGAGCCGGTCGCCAAGGTCCCTGAGCTCCGGGACATGGTGGAAGCTCGACGGCTGTCGGCTCATCGCGCCGAGCAGCGTCGCCGCCGGAGCGAGGCGGTCAAGACGCTCGAACAAGGGCGGCACGCTGGCCAGGGTGATGATCAGCTGCGGGACGTTTCCGGCCCGGTGGAATGCGGCAATGGCCTCGTCGAACAGCGCCAGCGCTGCCGCGGGCTCGCCGTCGGACGTGTGCAGACGTCCGGCGTCGCGTGCGAGGAACCCGTCGAAGAAGTGGACGCGATGCTCGCGCACGAAGGCGACACCCTCGTCCCAGGCCGCGAGCGCGCGCCGGGCATCGGCCTTGGACAGCGCCAGACCGGCGATCCAGAGCGCATAGGAAATCCAGTACGGATTGCCGAGTTCTCGCGCAGCGGCGACCGACTCTTCGGTCAGCGCGAGTGCCTCGTCTACCCGCCCGGCCGACTGCAGGCCGTCGACGTAGGCCGCCAGACCGTAGCCGCGCTCGCGTCCGTACCGGTTCGCGACAGCGCCGGTCAGCTCCACATAACGGTCGAGGTCGCCGCAGTAGACGTGACCGAGGGCCTCGATGAACGTTGCGTATCCGGGCTCGCACGCGTCATAGCGGGACTCGTCTTCCAGCTCGGTGGCCCGGTGCGCGTTGGCGCGGGCCGCCTCCGCCCGTCCGGCGAAGCAGGCGAGGCCGGCGGCGGTGTAGAGGCGGGGGAGACGGCGCACGTCGGCTGCGGCTGCGACCTCGAGCAACTCCTCGGCCCAGGCGATGGTTTCGAACAGCTGCACCGAGAAGCCCATCAACGCCGCATGCGCGGCGATGTCGGTCGCCACCTCGAGATCGCCTTGGAGGGCGCTCCAGCGGAATCCAGAGCGAAGATTGTCCAGCTCGGTCTCCACCCAGTCGACGGCGTCGCGCCACCCCGGCCCGTTCCAGTACTCCCACCGAGCGGCAGCTGTCCGTGCGAAGTGCGCCGCGTGCCGGTCGCGCGTCCGGTCCTGCCCGGCCGCCTCGGCGAGGCGGTCCTCGGCGAACTGGCGGATGGTCTCGTACATGCTGTACCGCGTGCGCGGGGCCACGTGGTCGGCGACGACGAGCGACTTGCGGACCAGCGAGTCGAGCTGCCCGAGAACCTCCACATCATCGCAATCCCCGACTACGGCACAGATGCCGGCGAGGTCGAAGCCGCCGGCGAACACGGAGGCGGCGCAGAGCAGACGCTGCTCGTCCGGGCTCAACAACGTGTACGACCAGTCCACGGCGTGGCGCAGCGTGTGCTGGCGTTGCGGTCCCGCGGTCGAGACCTTCAGCAGCCGGAATCGATCGGAGAGCCGGTCACGGACCTCGACTGCACTCATCGCCGCCATCCGGGCCGCGGCCAGCTCGATCCCCAGCGGAAGCCCGTCGAGGGTCTCGCAGATCTTCATCACCGCCGCGGCGGTCTCCGGATCGTGAAGTCCGAAGTCCGGTCGGACGGTTCGCGCCCGGTCGACGAACAGCGTGACGGCGTCAGAGCTGGCCCCGCCGTCCAGCGCCAGCGGTTGCACCGCCAGCGTCGCCTCGCCGTTCAGCTGGAGGCGCTCACGTGACGTGGCGAGCAGCCTGACGTTCTCGGAGCGCGCAAGGATCGCCCCGACTGCCGCCGCCACCGCCGCAAGTACGTGCTCGCAGTTGTCGATGACCAGCAACAGGCGCCTGCCGGCCAGCGCCTCGGAGACCACGTCGATGAGCGGCATGTCGCCCTGCGGGGGGATGCCCAGCACGGTCGCGATCGCGTCCGGGACCGACGCCGCATCGCCGACCCCGGCCAGCTCGACCATCCACGCGCCCTCGGGGAACTCGCCCGACAGCTCGGCGCCCACTTCGAGAGCGAGGCGAGTCTTGCCGACGCCTGCCACCCCGCTCAGCGTGACCAAGCGCGTGGACCGCACCTGCTCGGCCACCTCGAGCACCAGGTCCTCGCGTCCGATGAGGGAGCTGAGCCGCTGGGGCAGGTTCCCTTCGAAGCAATCCACGCTGCGCAGAACCGGGAACTCGGTTGCCAGTCCCGCGGCAACGATCTGGTGCACCGACATCCGTCCGCGCAACCCGCGGAGGCGATGCTCTCCCAACGGCCGCAGCGCGACCGCGCTGCGGAGCAGGATCACGGTCGTCTCCGAGACGAGAATCTGACCACCGTGCGCGAGCGCGACGAGGCGTGCCGCGCGGTTCACGTCGCTCCCTAGATAGTCCTCGTCGCGGTGGACGACCTCACCGGTGTGCAGCCCCATCCGGACTGCGAACGTGATGGAGGCGTTCTCGGTCAGCTGTCGCTGCGCGTCGATCGCGGCCGCGGCGGCGGTCGCGGCGGTCGAGAACGCGGCCCGGAAACCGTCATCGCCGGCGGCGAGAAGGTAACCGCCGTGGCGCTCGATGGCGCCACCCACGATGGCGTCATGCGCTCGGACCGCATCGGCCGTGTCCGCCGCGGCTTCCGCCCACAGCCGTGCGGCGTCCTCGATGTCGGTGAACAGAAGTGTCACCGTGCCCTCGGGAGCCGTCCGCGGCATGCGCGAACCGTAACCCCAGTCGCCCAGCGTTTGCCATGGCCGCGAAATTCCGCGAGTTGGCGTCGCCGCCGTAGCAGGCCATGCCGGCCGCCGGCCGCCGGCCGCCTCAGCTGGTCGGTTCGGCCATCCGCTTGAGGTTGTGGAGGGTCTTTTCCATACCGACCCTGATTACGCTGCCGCGCACCTGTTCGAAGTTCGCTCGCAGGCCGATCAGCACCGGGTCGTGGAGTTCGCCGATGTCCAGTTCCACCTCGTGGGTGACCCTCGTTGCGCTGCCGACAGGGTCGAGATGGAACCACCACTGCACCCGGCGGAACCGGTCGGCGAGGGCCGGGTTGACGATCCACGAGAACGTGGTCGGCGGGTCGTAGGTCACCACAACCGAATCGGAGGTCACCGGCAGGCTGCTGCCGTCGGCGAGCATGAGCGTTTCCGCGGCGTGTATCCGGGTGCCCGGCCCGACCGTACCTGGCGGGTCTTGCTCCACGGTATCGAGCTCACCACTTCCGGCCAGCTCAACGTGTCGTGACGGATCGCTGATGATGTCGAAGACGACTTGTGGTGGAGCGCTGATCTCCGCCTCGATCTTGCAGGAGAAGTCGAGCATCGCGACCGCCCTTCGACACGGGTCTTCGGCATCCGGCAATGCCGGCGGTTCGGCGTGGGATTGCGCCCCTTCACCAGGGTCGCGAGACCGCGTGTGCGTCATGCCGCCGCGACGACAGCCCACTCGTCGCGTCGCGTCCTGTCAAGAGGCCTCGTCGACGCAGCGGGGAATCTGACACGCTGCGCAGCGTCACGTCCGCGGCGGCGCTGAGCGCGGTCAGCTGTCCGGCCTCGGCGCCGGCCTGCGCGGAACTCGTCGACACCAGACCCGTCCGGGCGGTACTGGTGCCCGCCGCGCACGGACGGATGCAAACCGTCGTCCGTCCGGCCCGAGCACCAGTGGTTTGCATCCGTTACCGGCGCTATCCGTGCGCGATAGCGACGGCTACGAATGCAAACCAGCGAACCTGAGATATTCGTCAATTTGGTGCACTCCGGCCGGCAATAACGTGCGGTTGATCAAGGTCAGCGGGGCCCATACCCCAGCGGGGTGAACGAGCCCGAAGTCCCGTATTTTCGGGATCTCCGCGAAGTCTTGACGCCCGCACTGGCCGTCTGAAAGGCCAACTGAAGGGCCTCCCGCTACCCGGTTAGACGGGGTATGAATAGGTCACACCGGGACTTAACAAGGCTAGATGCCCGGGATTCCGGGGAGTCTATGCGTGTCCGAGGGGGGACTTGAACCCCCACGCCCTTTACGGGCACTAGCACCTCAAGCTAGCGCGTCTGCCATTCCGCCACCCGGACGAGTGCGCACGAGAGTCTAGCCGATTGTCTGGTGCCCCCCGGCGACCGTGTGGGCGTCGTGCGGTGTCCGACTTGCGACATGTTTCCGACGTGTGGGGGTGCGAACGGCTTCACATAGAGCTAACCTGACGTTGTCTGGTGCGAAACACGCGTCAGGTTGATCTCACGGGTCAAGCCGCTGGCCCCCACGGGTGTCTTGGGGTTGCGACTCGCCCGGACCCCGCTGGAGTGGCCACATCATGAATCGCAGCCGTGCGGCCCGCGTGGTTCGCAACGTGCTGATCATCATCGCGTGCGTCCTACTCTGCTTGGCGACCGCCGGCCCAGCCTCGGCGCACGGTTCGCAGGGCCGTCCCCACCACCGTCATCACGTCGCCGTGCCTCAGCACGCAGTGAAGGCCCAGCGCCATGACGATGCGAAGGACTCTGCGAAGGCGGCGAATGCCAAGCGCAAGGCGTCCCAGGAGGCCGAGCGCAAGGCCGCCCAGGAGGCCGAGCACAAGCCGGAACCCAGCGCCACGCCCACGGCCCAGCCGACTACCGAGCCCACCGCCACGCCCACCGCCACGCCCACGGCGCAGCCGACTACCGAGCCCACCGCCGACGGCAACTCGGGAGGCTCGTCGGAGGATATGGAAGGCGAGTCCGAGAGATACCCGACCTCGATACCGGGCGGCCCGAGCCGGCCGACCCGAACCCCGACACCAACCGTGACGCCGACACCGTCCTCGACACCGAGTACACCGAGTACACCGAGCGCGACGCCAACGCCGACGGCGAGCACGAGCACGGCCGCGACCACGGCTAGGTCCACGCAGCCGGCGGCCGGGGTGGCCGGCGTGTCGGTGTCCACGACGAGCGGGCCGGCTGATCTCGCGTCGCCCCCGGCGATCGCGCCCGGTCCGGTACTGAAGATCGCTCCGTCCGGTGGCGCCAGTCTGCCGGAGACGCGGAGCGCGGCCACCACGCCGACCCCGCCCGCGTCGGCATCACGATCCAGCGCACCCGCGTCGGCATCGCGATCCAGCGCACCCGCGGTCGCGATCGAGCTGACGAGAGGAACCAGCAAGGGCCTGCTCGGCGTCAACGACATCATCCTGCTCGCCGCCCTGCTCGGGGCCGTGTCGCTGGGCATCGTGGCGATGGTCCTCGCCGCCGGCCATCGCGGCCGTCGCGCTCGCTGACGGCCACCGGCCGGAAAGCCGTGTCGATGCGGTAGGAACGACGTATGAGCCGTGCACCCGATCCAGGCCTGACCGCGCAGGACGAAGTGGTCGACCTTCTCACCGAGCTGATCCAGATCAACACGTCGAACCCGACACACCCGGAGCGGCCGGCCGCGGAGTGGGTGGCGGCCAAGTTGGACGAGGTCGGCATCGAGTCGCAGATCATCGAGGCGGCGCCAGGTCGAGCCTCGACGATCGCGCGCATCGAGGGCGCCGACGCCGGCCGGGCGCCGCTACTCATCCACGGACACCTGGACGTCGTGCCCGCCGAGCCGGCCGAGTGGTCGGTGGACCCCTTCGGCGGCGAGGTCCGCGACGGATACGTGTGGGGACGGGGCACGATCGACATGAAGGACATGGACGCGATGACGCTCGCGCTCGTGCGTCAGTGGGCCCGCACCGGTCGCAAGCCGCCGCGCGACATCGTGCTCGCCTTCCTCTCCGATGAGGAGGCCGGCGGCGTGCAGGGCGCGCACTACCTGGTCGACAACCACCGCGACCTGTTCGCCGACTGCACCGAAGCGATCAGCGAAGTCGGCGGATTCAGCGTCTCGTTGGACGAGGGCACTCGCCTGTACCTGATCCAGACTGCAGAAAAGGGCATCAACTGGATGCGGCTCAAGGCCAATGGTCGTCCGGGCCACGGGTCGCTGGTGCACGACGACAACGCGGTGACCCGGCTCGCCGCTGCCGTGTCCCGCATCGGAGCCCACGAATTCCCGGTCGTGCTGACGGATACGGTGCGGGCACTGGTCGAGTCGATCGCCAAGGTCACCGGCCTCGACCTCGACCCGGATCGGCCTGAGGAATGGCTACCCCGCCTCGGCAGCATGGCCCGCATGATCGGCGCCGCGGTGCGCAACACCGCCAACCCGACGATGCTGGCGGCGGGGTACAAGGCCAACGTCATCCCGTCTCGGGCCGAGGCCACGATCGATGCGCGCTTCCTCCCCGGCCAGGAGGACGCGCTGCTTTCGGCGCTCGACGAGCTGCTCGGTGACGGCGTCGAGCGAGAGTTCATCGTGCGTGACATCGCGGTCGAGACGTCGTTCGACGGAGCGCTCGTCGATGCCATGTCCGACGCGCTGCGCGCCGAGGATCCGGGCGCCCATCCCGTTCCGTACCTGATGAGTGGCGGGACCGATGCGAAGTCGTTCTCGACGCTCGGCATGCGCTGCTTCGGCTTCTCGCCCCTTCTGCTGCCACCCGATCTCGATTTCACCGCTCTCTTCCACGGCATCGACGAGCGCGTGCCGGTGGATGGGCTGAAGTTCGGCGTCCGCGTTCTCGATCGGCTGCTCGCGTCCTGCTGAACCGATGTCGGGTCCGCGTGCGAGGCTCGCGGCATGCAGCTCAGCGAGGTCGCGTCCGCCTCCGCGGACGTCGGCGCCACATCGTCGCGTCTGGCCAAAGTCGACCGCCTCGCAACGCTCCTCCGGCTGGCCGCGCCCGACGAGGTGGCCGTGGTCGTGTCGTGGCTGGCCGGTGAACTGCCCCAGCGGCAGATCGGCGTCGGCTGGGCGTCGCTGCGCTCGGTTCCGGAGCCTGCTGACATCGCGGCGTTGACGGTCGCCGAGGTCGACGCCGCGTTCACCGCGATCGGCGCGCTCAGCGGCACCGGGTCGCAGGCGCGCCGCGCGGCAATGTTGGGCGCGCTGTTCGGTGCGGCCACCGCGGAGGAGCAGGCGTTCCTGCGCCGGCTGCTCAGCGGCGACCTGCGCCAGGGCGCGCTCGTCGGAGTGATGACCGACGCGGTCGCCCGCGCGGCCGACCTGCCGGGTGCTGACATCCGGCGCGCGGCGATGCTCGGGGGTGACCTCCCCGCGGTCGCGAGGGCAGCGTTGGCCGGGGGAGCCGCGGCTCTGTCCGCGTTCGCGCTCGAGGTCGGGCGCCCGATCAGCCCGATGCTGGCCCAGACGGCCACGTCCGTCGATGACGCACTGACCCGGCTCGGCGGCACCGGTCTGTTCGAGGCCAAACTCGACGGCGCTCGGGTACAGATACACCGCTCCGGTCCGGACGTCGCGATCTTCACCCGCACGCTCGACGACGTGACCGCCCGGCTGCCCGAAGTGGTCGAGGCGGTTCTCGCTCTGCCCGTGACGAGCCTGGTCGCTGACGGCGAGGCGATCGCGCTGCGCGCGGACGGCCGCCCGTACCCGTTCCAGGTCACCGCGTCGCGCTTCGGTCGCAGCGCCGACGTCACTACGGCCCGCCAGTCGCAACCCTTGCATGCATTCCTCTTCGACGCGCTGCATCTCGACGGCAACGACCTGCTCGATGCACCGACGACCGATCGACTCACAGTGCTCGATGCTGTCGTGCCGCGTGCGGAGCGCGTCGATCGACTGGTCACTGACAATCCCCTTGCCGCACAAGGCTTTCTTGACGCCACGCTCGCCGGCGGGCACGAAGGCGTCATGGCCAAGTCGCTCACGGCGCCCTATGAGGCGGGGCGTCGCGGTGCCGGCTGGCTGAAGGTGAAGCCGGTGCACACGCTGGATCTCGTCGTCCTCGCCGTCGAGTGGGGGTCGGGCCGGCGGACGGGCAAGTTGTCCAACATCCACCTCGGTGCTCGAGATCCGGACAACGGTGGCTACGTCATGCTCGGAAAGACGTTCAAAGGGATGACCGACGTCATCCTCGACTGGCAGACCGAGCGATTCCTCGCACTAGCCGACGGACCGAGCGACGGCTGGGTCGTCCGGCTCCGACCAGAGCAGGTGGTCGAGATCGCGTTCGACGGAGTGCAGGGATCGTCACGCTATCCGGGCGGGCTGGCGCTCCGGTTCGCCCGTGTCGTGCGCTATCGGGACGACAAGCGGCCGGAGGAGGCGGACACGATCGACGCCGTGCGTGCGCTGTATGCAGACTAGGCGCGGGAAGAGTCCGCTCCGATACGCGATGCGCCTATTGCTTGATCTGCGCGATGCCGATGCGGTGATGACGGGCTCGGGAACGACGGTTCTCTGTTCTCGGGTTGGGGTCAGCGGTGTTCAGTGGTCGACGCGCTAGGCCCGGTGACACTCAGCGGCGTGTGTGTCCGTCAGGGCCATACGCTGACCTGCTGCCGTATGGCGGCGGTTCGGTAGGTGCTTATGTAGCCCTTATGGTGATCGTGTGACCATCGACACCGACGTCTCGCCTGGAGCGGTGCAGCTTGCGTGTCCTACTTGCCGACGACGAGCGGCTGCTCGCCGACACGGTCGCTGAGGGCTTGCGCAAGCTCGCTATGGCCGTCGACGTCTGCTACGACGGCGAGGCGGCGATGGAGCGGCTCGGCGTCAACCGCTATGACGTGGCCGTGCTCGACCGCGACATGCCCAAGGCCAGTGGCGACACCGTCTGCCGATGGATCGTCGACGCCCAGCTCGGCACCCGGATCCTGATCCTGACCGCGGCGAGCGGCATCCGCGACCGGGTGGACGGCCTGGGGCTGGGCGCGGATGACTACCTGACCAAGCCGTTCGCATTTGCCGAGCTGGTGGCCCGCATCCACGCCCTCGCGCGGCGTCCGCCCGTCAGCTCGGCGCCGGTCCTCGACCAGTTCGGTGTCGTGCTTGACATCCCGCGGCACCGGGCGTTTCGGGATGGCGAACTGCTCGATCTGACGCCGAAAGAGTTCGCGGTACTTTCCGTCCTCATGCACGGCTCGGGTCAGGTAGTCAGTGCAGAGGAACTGCTCGAGAAGGCGTGGGACGAGCACGCGGATCCGTTCACCAACGCCGTGCGCGTCGCGGTGATGACCTTGCGCCGCAAGCTCGGGGACCCGCCGATCGTGCACACCGTGCCCCGAGTCGGCTACCGGTTCGGAGAATGACCGCGTGGGCTTGACTTCGCGCCGCCGCGCATTCCTTGCCGTCGTGGTCAGCTTGCCGCTCGGCTACATCTACCTGTTCGTGACCCTTCACCTCGTCATCAACCTGGCGCGCCAGAGTCGTGACCACCTGGTCGTATGCAGCCACGGCACGCTGCATTCGCTCGACCGGTTCAACGGATGCGGCGAGGGGTTCCTGGGGCCGGGCGCGTCCTTGCACGTGGGCTACGTCTGGCTCGAGCTCCTCGTGATGACGGCCGTCGTCGTGGCGGCCGCTTACGGTTTTGCGCGATGGGTCACCTGGCCGGTGCGGCAGATCGCCGACACCATCAGCCGGTTCGGCCCGACCAGCCTGGGCCTGCGTCTGCGTGTCACTGGGCCGCGGGACGAGACGCGCAGGCTGTCCGAGGAGATCGACGCGATGCTGGACCGGCTGGCCGACGGGTACGAGGCGCAGCGCCGGTTCGCGTCCAACGCCTCGCACGAGCTGCGGACACCGCTGGCCACTCAGCGTGCGCTGATCGAGGTGAGCCTCTCTTCGGCGCTCACGCCGGAGCAGCTCGAGCTGCTGTCCCGCCAGCTGCTGGCGACCAACGAACGCAACGAGCGGATCGTCGACGGGCTGTTGACGCTCGCGGAGACCGAGGGCGGGCTGATGGCCAACGCGCCGCTTCGGCTGGACCAGATCGTGGGCGAGACCGTCGAGTTCCTTCGCAGTGCCGCAAAAGAGCGCGAGGTCGAGATCGAAACCGTGCTCGATCCGGTGACGGTGATCGGCGAGCGGCCGCTGCTCGAGCGACTGGCGAACAACCTGCTGTCCAACGCGATCAAGTACAACTACTCGGGCGGGAGCGTTACCGCCACAGTCACGCGAGACGGGGCGTTCACGGTCGTGAACACCGGGCCCGAGATCGCGCCCGAGCAGATGGCGGGGCTTTTCGAACCGTTCCGCCGGGGGAGCGGCGAGCGGCTCGACCATGGCGGCGGGGTCGGGCTCGGCCTCACCATCGCACGCTCGATCGCCACCGCACACGGCGCGGCGATCGACGCACGCGCGAATCCCGGCGGCGGGTTGACGATCACGGTGCGGCTGCCCCCAGCCTGAATCAGCACCTGCAATGAATCCGCGGGCGTCGCATGTGGTGGTAGGGCTCGCAGAGTTCCCGCCTCAGGCCATAGGCATCACGCGAGTATTTCGATCCTGGATAACGGCGCCATAAGGGTGACCTGAACGCTGTCAATAGCGGTGCCGCTACATCGTGTCCTGCATGACACAGATCCTTGAGGGGCTCGGCTCGACCGCCCTGCCCGTAGCGCGGCGACGGCGCCGGTTGATTGTCAGCGTCGTCGGCTGCGTCGTGCTGCTGGTATTCGCAACTGCCGCGGCTGTGGCCCTGCGGACTCGCGGCGCCGACAGTCGGCGCGTGTACCTGTCCACCGACGGCTGGCCGAAGACTGGCCAAGGCGCCTACCAGCTCGGTAGCGAGCAACCCGCCGCCAGTCCGGACGAGCACCCGGTGCCGATCGCGAGCCTCGCGAAAGTGATGACCGCACTTGTCGCGCTGAAACACCTGCCGCTCGACGGCACCGCCGACGGGCCGACACTCGCGGTGCGTGACGAGGACGTCGCTGACACTGCCCGGCGGACCAACCGCGATGAATCGGTCGTCGCCGTGCGGGCCGGTGAGCGACTCTCCGAACGCCAAGCGCTGATGGCGCTTCTCCTACCGTCCGCGAACAACGTCGCGGTGATGCTGGCCCGGTACGTCTCGGGCTCGGTCGACAAGTTCGTCGGCGAGATGAACGCCACGGCCAAGTCGCTCGGCATGACGCACACCTCCTACACCGATCCGAGCGGCTTCGACTCGGCCACCGTGTCGACGGCCGTCGACCAGCTAACGCTGGCCCGGCACGTCGCAGACGACAACACGCTCACCGCGATCATGTCGACCTCGAGCTATCGAATTCCCGTCGCTGGAACCGTCTACAACACCGACACACTGCTCGGGCAGGACGGGTTCGTCGGCATGAAGACCGGCTCCGACGACGGGGCCGGCGGCTGCTTCATGTTCCGCTCCTACCGCTCCGTGCGAGGTTTCAACACCGAACTGATCGGCGTGGTACTAGGGCAGCGCGGGGACAACCTGATCAACGCGGGGCTGTACGCCGCCCAGCAGCTCGCCAACCGGATAGCACCCACTCCGGCACATCCTTGACCCACCCCAGACGTACGGCCTTCCCCGGGCACCACGTGCTTCATCCCTGCATGCGATGCCATGTCGTGCGCACCACTACATCCCGAAAGTGCCGTTCATCCGGCGATGGCCCGAACCGCGCCCTGTTCAGTTTCAGATGCGGCCGAAGCCGACGTGATGCTTCCGGTGAGCGCGAATCGGGGCCACCGCCGCCGCCGGGCCCTCTCCAGCCCGATTCCCGAGGTGCCGCCGAGCACCACGACGGTCTGGCCCACGAGCGGCCGGTCATTGGGTTCGCGCCCGCTCACGTTGGTTCCCCGATCACGATTGCTGGCGAACCGACATGACCTGACGGTTCATGGCCGAGGTCACTCACAACACC
>JAODNL010000634.1 GCA_025465405.1 Pseudonocardiales bacterium
GCCATGCAGAGATGCTCGGCCTCGATGACCACGATTACGCCGCGCGGCTCCAAGCGCCGCATCACCGCGTCCGCCACCTGCGACGTGAGCCGCTCCTGGACCTGGGGGCGACGGGCGTACAGGTCGACGACGCGGGCCAGCTTGGACAGGCCGGTGATCCGCCCGTCGTCGCCGGGGATGTAGCCGACGGCGGCCCGCCCATGCCAGGGAACGAGATGATGCTCGCAGGTCGAGTAGATCGGGATGTCCTTGACCAGCACGAGCTCGTCATGGTCTTCGTCGAACGTGGTCTGAAGCACGTCGTCCGGGTTCACGAACAGCCCGGCGAACACCTCGCTGTAGGAGCGGGCCACCCGGGCCGGCGTGGCCTTCAGACCTTCGCGATCCGGATCCTCGCCGACAGCGATGAGCAGTTCACGAACCGCAGCTTCCGCTCGGGCGAGATCAACCCCGCCCGTCGGTTCCAGTCCGGTCACGCTGGGCCCTGGCCGCCACCCGACTTGTCGTACGGCGTCGTCGGTGGGGGCGGATAGCCACCATATGAGCCGCCCTGCCCGTACGGCGCGCCGTGGTGCTGCGGCGGCCCGAATGCGCCGGGATCATTCTGTGGCACCGGCTGGTTCGGGTCGGGCTGGACGCCCGGCTGCGAGCCGCCGTTCGGCGACCTGGTGCCTGAGCCATTCGGTCCTGGCGCCACGGCCTTGCGCAACGACGGCGGTATCTCGATCGGCGGCCGGTCGCTCGGGGTGCGCTTTCCGAAGCCGGCGAAGGTGTTGTGCGGCGGCCGCTTGCGCACCGGCGCGAGGATCCGCTCGAGGTCGTCCTTGGCGAGCGTCTCCTTCTCGACGAGCTCGAGCACCATCTGGTCGAGCACCTCGCGGTACTGCACAAGGATCTCCCACGCCTCGTCGTGCGCGCCCTCGATCAGGTCGCGTACCTCCGCGTCGATGCCGGCCGCAATGTCCTCGGAGTAGTCGCGGGTGTGCCCGTAGTCCCGTCCGAGGAACGGTTCGGATTCCTTCGTGCCGTACTTCACCGCGCCGAGCTTGGAGCTCATGCCGTACTCGGTGACCATCGCGCGAGCCAGGCCGGTGGCCTTGTCGATGTCGTTCGAGGCGCCGGTAGTCGGCTCGTGGAATACCAGTTCCTCGGCGGCCCGGCCGCCGAGGGCGTAGACGAGCTGGTCGAGGATCTCCGAACGCGTCTGGGTGTAGCGGTCCTCCAGCGGCAGCACGAGCGTGTGCCCGAGCGAGCGGCCACGGGGCAGGATGGTCACTTTGTGCACCGGGTCGAGATTCGGCATCGCCCACGCGGCCAGGGCGTGCCCGGCCTCGTGGTAGGCCGTGACCCGCTTCTCCTTGTCGCTCATCGCCCGCGTCTTGCGCTCGGGCCCGGCGATGACCCGGTCGATGGACTCCTCGAGCGCCTGCGTCGTGATCAGCCGGCCGTTGTTGCGAGCAGTGAGCAGCGCCGCCTCGTTGATCACGTTGGCCAAGTCCGCGCCGGTGAAGCCTGGCGTGCGGCGGGCGATGACGCTGAGGTCGACGTCGGGAGCGAACGGCTTGCCCTTGGCGTGCACCTTCAGCACGGCCTCGCGGCCGAGCACGTCCGGAGGGTCGACCGCGATCTGCCGGTCGAACCGTCCGGGCCGCAGCAGCGCGGGGTCGAGGATGTCCGGCCGGTTGGTCGCCGCGATGAGAATGACGCCACCCTTGACGTCGAAGCCGTCCATCTCGACGAGGAGCTGGTTCAGGGTCTGCTCACGCTCGTCGTGGCCGCCGCCGAGTCCCGCGCCGCGGTGCCGGCCGACCGCGTCGATCTCGTCGACGAAGATGATCGCGGGCGCGTTCGTCTTGGCCTGCTCGAACAGGTCGCGCACACGGGAGGCGCCGACGCCGACGAACATCTCGACGAAGTCCGAACCGGATATCGAGTAGAACGGCACGCCGGCCTCACCGGCGACTGCGCGGGCCAGGAGCGTCTTGCCGGTGCCGGGCGGCCCGTAGAGCAGCACGCCCTTCGGGATCTTGGCGCCGATCGCCTGGAACTTGGCGGGATTGGCGAGGAACTCCTTGATCTCCTGGAGTTCCTCGATGGCTTCGTCCACTCCGGCGACGTCGCCGAACGTCGTCTTGGGCATGTCCTTGTTGACGAGCTTGGCCTTGCTACGACCGAAGCTCATGACCCGGTTGCCGCCACCCTGCACCTGGCTCATCACGAAGAACAGCACACCGACGATCAGCAGGATCGGCAGCAGGCTGACCAGTAGCGATACCCAGGTATTCGACTTGGTGACCTTCGTGGTGAAGGTCGTGCCCTTGGCGTTCGTCAGGTCGTTGAAGATCGTCGACGACGCGTCCGCCGGGTATTGCGTGCTGATCTTGGTGTGACCCTGGAACGCGGTCTTCAGATCGAGCTGGAGCGTCTGCTCCTTGTCCTTCTGCACGGCCTTCAGCACGTTGCCGGACGTGATCTGGGTAATCGCGTCGGACGTGTTCACCCCGTGGTACAAGCTCCCGCCGGACAGCAGCGAAGGCAGCACGAGGAAGCCGAACAGGATCACGGCGGCCCAAAGCCACCATGACCGAACAATGCGCTTGCGGTTCATATCGTTATCACGAACGGCTGGCCGCCCGCGTTCCTCCTGCTCAGAGCGAACGGTTTCCCCTACGGACGGTACACGTCAGCCCCCGTACACCGACGGCTGAAGGCGCCCGATGTAGGGCAAATCGCGGTACCTCTCAGCGTAATCAAGGCCATATCCCACGACGAACTCATTGGGGATGTCGAAGCCGATGTACTTGACCGGCACGTCCACTTTAACCGCGTCAGGTTTACGTAACAACGTGACGATCTCGATGGATGCGGGCTGCCGGCTGGCCAGGTTCTTCAGCAGCCAGGACAGGGTCAGACCCGAGTCGATGATGTCCTCGACGATCAGGACATGCTGCCCGGAGATGTCGCGGTCGAGGTCTTTGAGGATGCGTACGACGCCAGAACTGGTGGTGGAGCTCCCGTAGGAGCTGACCGCCATGAACTCCATCGTCGAGGGCCGTTCGAGCGCTCTGGCCAGGTCCGACATGAACATCGCCGCGCCCTTGAGCACACCGACGAGCAAAGGTTCGCGCTCGGCGTAATCGGCGTCGATCTCCTTGGCCAGCTCCGCGATCTTGTCCCTGATCTCCTCGGCGGAGACCACGACGGCCTCGATGTCGGCGTCGAGTTCACTCACGCGCCTGCTCCTGCGGTTCGCTGGTGGGGGGTCTTACCGCCAGTGTCCCAGACGCCCGGGTGACCGTCCGACCACCCGGCAGGTCGATCGCGCCCTGACCGTGCCAGTCGCAGACCAGCGCGTCGAGTGCGGCCGTGTGCTCCGCGGTCAAGTGCGCCGCCCCGTTGCTGCGCGCCCACTCACGCAGGACCCGGGTGCGGATCGCGCGCGGCAGGTCGGCGAGCCCGTCGAGGGCCAACGCCCCGTGGCCGCGCCCGCCGGCGGGACCAAGGACGGAAGCCGCCGCGAGCTGGTCGAGGGCGTCGACGTCGTCGCGGAGCAGGGCGGCCGTGCGGGCCAGTGCCTCCGCGACGCCGCCCTGCAGCACGTCCTCGAGCAGCGGCAGAACCTCCGCTCGCAGCCGCGCCCGCTGGAAGGACGGGTCGGTGTTGTGCGGATCACGCCATGGCGTCAGGCCCAGGGCAGCACACGCGGCCTCGGTGGTGGCCCGGCGGAGCCCGAGAAACGGGCGCAGATAGGTGCCGTCGACCGCACGCATCCCGGCGATCGAGCGCGGGCCGGACCCCCGGCCGAGGCCGAGCAGCACGGTCTCGGCCTGATCGTCGAGTGTGTGGCCGAGCAACGCCCGTGCGCCGAAGGCCGTCGCGGCGCGGCCGAGGGCCTCATAGCGAGCAGACCGGGCCGCGGCCTCCGGACCGCCGCTCGCGCCGACCGTTACGACGATCGTCTCGACGGGGTCGAGCCCCAGCTCGTAGCCGAGCGCGGCGACGCCGGCTGCTCGCTCGGCGGAGCCGGGTTGCAGGCCGTGGTCGACCGTGACCAGGCCAGCCCGCACGCCGGCGCGCGGCGCCTCGAATGCGGTCGCAGCCGCCAGCGCGAGTGAGTCGGCGCCGCCGGAGCAGGCGACCAGCACCGCGGCATCGCTACCGCGAAGCGCGCCGCGGACCGCGCGACGGACCTCGGCAATCGCCGGATGCGGCCCCATCAGCGCGGTCCCGGCATCGCCGTCAAGCGTGGACTCGGGCGATCCACTGCTCCGGGGCGCCGATCTCGGCCTTGCTCGGCAGCGTCTCGCGGGACGTCCAGATCGCGTTGAAGTCCTCGATGCCGATGCGATCGACGACGGCTCCGACAAAGGCCGACCCGTCCACGTACTGCCGGGTCTTGGCCTCCATACCGAGCAGCTTGCGTAGCAGCCGGTCCAACGGGTTGCCACCCTTACGGCGCCGCTGGGCGAAACGCTGCTCGATCGCCCGCTGCGTCGGGATGACCTCCGGGGACACGGCATTCATCACGTATTCGGCATGTCCTTCGACCAGCGACATGAACGCGGTGATGCGGTCCAGGATCGCCCGCTGCTCGGGTGTCGCGATCACGGCCATCAACCCGGATCCGTCGCCCTGCCCACGGACCACCTTGATCAGCTCACCGACCGCGTTCGACAGGCGCCGCCGCAACACCGCCGGGTCGGTGTCGACCGCCTCGGTCAGCGCGGAGACCTCATCGAGCATGTGCTGGCGCAGCCACGGGACGGCGGTGAACTGCACCCGGTGCGTGACTTCGTGCAGGCACACCCAGAGCCGGAAGTCGTGCGGGTCCACCTTCAACTGGCGTTCGACGGCCACCAGGTTCGGGGCAACCAGCAGCAGCTGACCGCCGGGCCGATCGAAGAACTCGAACTGCCCCAGCACCTTGCCGGACATGAATCCCATCACAAGGCCAACCTGCAGACCGGTCAGCCGTCCGCCGATGCCCTCGGCCACCTTGCCGACCGGATTGTCGGCGGCGAGCTTGTCCACGAGCGGCGTCATGATCGTGCGCATGCCACCGGTGTTGGTGTCGATCCAGGCCTCGCGATCGACTACCCGGGTGACCGCGGTGACCGGCGGCTCCTCCAGGCCAGTCAACTCGGCGACGTGCCCAGCGGCTCGCGCGGCCGCCTGGTAGAGCTCGCTGACGACGTCATCCGCCTGCTGCCGCGAGACGCCCGGTGGTGGCGGGCTGAACTGCTTGGCCGAGCGCGCCGCCATGTCCCAATCGATGAGCGACCCCATGCCGACACAGTACGTCGCGAGTGGCGACGGTCACCGGCAGCCGCAGCCGGCGAGGGTGGCGGCGACCCGATCCAGCGCGGCTTCGGCCGATCGGGTCGGGCCGGCGCCGGGCGCGACGCGATCGGCGAGCAAGGCGAACGCGAGCAGCCGGCCGTCGGCGTCGTGCACCAGGCCGGCCAGCGTGGACACCGCGGTCAGCGTGCCCGTCTTCGCCCGGACGACTCCGGCACCAGCCGCCGCCGGGGATCCGCGCACGTAGCGATTGGCGAGCGTGCCGCTCCACGCCGCGACCGGCAGCCCGGCCACGACGTCGTGCAACGCCGGACGTGCCGAACCGGCGACGACGCGGAGCACCCCGGCGAGCGCACCCGCGCTGAGCCGGTCGCCCGCGGCCAGCCCGCTGCCGTCGACCATGCCGGTTCCCGGGTCGGCACCGAGGTGGCTGAGCACATCGCGGACCGCGGACGCGGCGCCGCTGAACGACGCCGGCTTCGCGGTCGCGAGCGCGACCTGGCGGGCGAGGCATTCGGCGATCACATTGTCCGAGTTCTGCAGCATCTGCGCGACGAGCTCGGAGATCGGGGGCGACGTGACGCTGGCCACCGTCCGCGCACCGGATGACGCCCGGCCGCGGGTGACCGCAGCGCCAGGGAGGCCGAGCGCCGCGGCGAGTTCCTGCCCAGCCGCGAGGTCCGGCGCGGTGCTACGGATCGCGTCGCCGGGAGCTGCCCGCCCCCCATCGGCCATGACCGCCGTGATCGGCGCGGCGTAGTCGCTCGGAATGTCCTCGGCCGCCCACTGCGGCGCGATCGGCGGCCCGGTGAACAGGGAGTCGTCGACGACGACGCGGCGTGCGGTGACATGAGCCTTACGCAGACGAGCGGCGAGGTCGCTGATGCGCGCCGCACCGGGGTACGTGCCGGCGGCTCCGGCGGCCGCGCCGGTGAGCGTCGGATCGCCACCGCCGACGATGGTGATCGTGCCGTCCCCGCCGGCGAGCACTTTGGTCGTGATGCGATAGGTCGGCGGGCGAACCGCAAGCAGGCCGGCGGCGGTGAGCAGCTTGGCCGTCGACGCGGGAGCAGCCGCCGTCGTGGCGAGATGTTCGTACAGCACCGCACCGGTCGTCGCGTCGACCACCTCGGCGAGCAGGCGGCCACCCAGGTTGGGGTCGGACGCCGCGGCGGCCAGCGCCGCCGTCACCGCAGCTGGTCGAGGCTGCGGCGGCGCGCTGGGTGCGGGCGACTCGGACGGCCGTCCGGCCGCGGACGCGAGCGCGGAGGGGGTCAGCCCGGGGGTCGGCCGCTTCGCGGCCGCCCGGTCCGCGCGGACGTGATGGGTGATGAGAAAGCCGCCGGCAGCAGCGCCCGCGACGAGCAGGATGACGAGCAGCACAAGGCCGACATCACGAAGACGCCGGCCGCTCATGATGCGTCACACTAACGGCACCTAGTGGACGTCCCGCCCGTCCCATCGGCCGGGCGACGACGCGTGAGGAGCAGACCGCCGTGGACTTCGACGTCCTGATCGAGATCCCCAAGGGAAGCCGGAACAAGTACGAGGTCGACCACGAAACCGGGCGGATGCGCCTGGACCGGACGCTGTTCACCTCCACGCAGTACCCAGCGGACTACGGCTTCATCGAGGGCACGCTCGGCGAGGACGGCGACCCGCTCGACGCGTTGGTGGTCCTTCAGGGCGATCCGCTGTTCCCGGGCGTGCTCGTGACGTGCCGCGCGATCGGCATGTTCCGCATGACCGACGAGAAGGGCGGCGACGACAAGATCCTCGCGGTGCCCGCGACCGACCCTCGGCTGGAGCACCTGCGCGACATCCACCACGTGCCGGAGTTCGACCGGCTGGAGATCCAGCACTTCTTCGAGGTCTACAAGGATCTCGAGCCCGGCAAGAGCGTCGAGGGCGCCTCTTGGGTGGGACGGGTGGAGGCGGAGACGGAAATCCTCGCCTCGCGGCAGCGCCTGCTGGACAACCCGGGGGCAGTGCCGCACTGAAGCGCTGATCAGTCGCCGACGGGTTCGACGCCGACCGGGCGGTAGCTGAGATAGTGGTTCGCGCCCGGCTTGGCGCAGCTCAAGCCGACGGCCGCGACGTTCTCGACGTGCACGGTGACGTCGAGCTGGCCGTGCGGACCGCCGATGCGCACGGTCGCCTGCCCGTCGACGATCGGAGACGTCGAGATCACGCGCACCGAGGTGCGCTTGCGCAGCGCCAGGTGTTCGTAGGCGAACCCGAGCGCCGCCTGCGCCGTCGGCGGCAGCCCGACCCGCCCGCGCAGCAGCGCGCCGATCACCTCGTCGGCGTCTGCGGCAGCAGCGAACTCGGCGGCCGCGAACGGCAGCACCCGTCCGTACAGCAGTCCCGCGGGCAGGACGAGCACGTTGGCCGCGAACCGATCACCACCGAGGTGGCTGCACTCCCAGACCCGTCCCGGGCGGACGTCGGCCAATGCCGCGGCCACCGGGCGTCCACGCAGCGCGCAACACGTGTCGTGCTTGCTGTGCGCGCACACCAGGAACAGTGGTTCCCGGTCGAGCGTGCCGGCCGTCCCGTCCAGCGGCAGGTCGAGCAGATCCGTGTCGGCGTCGAAGCGGCCGCAGCGCAGCGACTCGCTGCCGTCGCGACAGTCCGCGACCATCCAGCGGCGCGGCGCGGGGTCGCGGGTGCGGCCGGGCCGGCGGATCGCCTGCACCCGCATGCCGGCGGCGGCCGCGCGCTTCTCC
>JAODNL010000636.1 GCA_025465405.1 Pseudonocardiales bacterium
AGCCGCCGGCCGGTCTGGCCCGGCGGGTAGCAGATTGTCCAGCCGGTCCGGACACCGCGGCGGGCCGCGGAGACGAACGAGCCGCTGATCAGCGAGCCCGGCTGCCCGCTGGGCCCGCCGGCCGGCACGTCGCCGAGCAACCGGTCCAGCCCTGACGGGCCGGGCAGTACGCCGGCGACCACACCGCCGAACCCGGCAGCGGCCACGCCCGCGACGCCGAGGAAGGTCCGCCGCGAGGTCGTCACAACGGCTGCTTCTGCCAGAACTTGAAGAATATGTGCCCGTAATCGGACAGGCGGAAGCCATTGACACTGGCGCCGCCGAGCGCGTCGTAGATCCGGTTTATGACATCGAAGAACCACACGTTGAGCCGGTTGATCTGTAGCAGCACGATCACGCCCAGCATGCCCCAGGGCTTGATCTTCTCGGCACCCTGCACCGTGTGCGGGTCCAGGTACGGCTCGATGATCGCCCAGCCGTCCAGGCCGGGGATCGGCAACAAATTCAGGACCGCCGCGGTGACCTGCAGGAAGCCGAGGAACGCGATGCCGGCCCAGAACCGCCCGTGAACGCCGCTGGTGTGCGAATGGGACACGGCCAGCACCACGACCCCGAACACGACGTTCGTCAGCGGGCCGGCCGCGGCCGCGACGCTCTGCATCGCCTTGCTGCGGAAGGCGTGCCGGTGCAGGTACACGGCCCCGCCGGGCAGGCCGATGCCGCCCTGCACGATGAACAGCAGCGGGATGACGATCGACAGCACTGGGTGCGCGTACTTGAACGGGTTCAGCGTCAGATAGCCCGCGGCCTCGACGGACCGGTCGCCGGCGCGAAACGCCGCATAGGCGTGCGCGAACTCGTGCAGGCAGAGCGACACCACCCACGCCGCGAGCACCATGAGGAACACGCCGAAGTCCGCTGATCGCGACCCGGGGGTGTCGTCGCGCCAGCAGATGATGCCGCCGACGATCGCGAGGGCGACGAACGCGAGAAATATCGGGCTCGGTCGCACTGCGCCACGGCGCCGCTTACCTAGGTCGAAGACAGACACCGGACAGACGGTACGGGGCCGTGGGACGGGAGGTGATCTCGCCGCGGGGCGTGTCGCGCGTGACGGGCGGCAGTCCGAACGTACCCTGTCGAACGACCGTTCGACGGCGAAGGCGAGGACGAGGCCGTGCGTGTGCTGGGCGTCGATCCGGGCATGACCCGGTGCGGGGTCGGCGTCGTCGACGGCGCGCCCGGACGGACGCTGACCATGGTGCACGTCGAGGTCATCCGCACGCCTGCCGACGCGGATGTCGGCGATCGGCTCATGCGGCTCGACGACGCGCTCACCGCCGCGATCGCGCGGTACGCGCCGGACGTGGTGGCCGTAGAGCGCGTGTTCAGCCAGCAGAACGTCCGGACGGTCATGGGCACGGCCCAGGTGTCCGGCCTGGCGATTCTGGCCGCGACGAGGGCCGGGTGCGCGGTCGCGATGCACACGCCGAGCGAGGTGAAGGCTGCCGTCACCGGATCCGGGAGCGCGGACAAGGCCCAGGTCGGTGCGATGGTCCGCCGGCTGCTCAAGCTCGCCGACACGCCGCGGCCGGCCGACGCCGCCGACGCGCTGGCCCTGGCGATCTGCCAGCTCTGGCGTGGTGCGGCGCAGTCCCGCCTGGCGGCCGCGGTGGCTGGGTCGGGATCGGGGTCGGGGTCGGGGTCGGCGAAGATGGCCCGATGAACGATCCGAAGGAGAACAACAAGTGATCGCGAGCGTGCGGGGCACGGTGGCCGCCCTCGGGCCGGACGGCGCGGTCGTGGAGGTCGGGGGAGTCGGGCTGGCCGTCTCGTGCTCGCCGGGCACGCTGGCCCGGTTGCGGATCGGCGACGTCGCCCGGCTGGCCACCAGCCTGGTGGTACGCGAGGACTCGCTCACCCTTTACGGGTTCGCCGATGACGACGAGCGGGCCCTGTTCGAACTGCTGCAGACGGCCAATGGCGTCGGGCCGAAGCTGGCACAGACGATGCTGGGCGTCTACCCGCCGCGCGAGTTGCGCCGAGCGATCGCCACCAGCGACCTCGTGGGGCTGACCGCGGTGCCGGGCATCGGCCGCAAGGGGGCCGAGCGGATCGTCGTCGAGCTGCGCGACCGGATCGGCGCGATCGACGGCTCGGATTCCTCCGTCGACCTCGGTGGCCTGACGCCGGTTGCGCCGTGGCGCGACCAGCTCACCCACGCCCTTGCCGGGCTCGGCTTCTCCGGCCGGGAGGCAGGCGAGGCTGTCGACGTCGTCGCGGCCGACATCGCCGAAGGGGAGGCGCCGGACGTGTCCGCCCTGCTCCGGCGCAGCATCCAGCTCCTGGGCCGTACCTGATGGACACGACCGCTTTTCCCCGCTGGTTGCCGCTTTCAGGCGGCAAATCGGCGCCCAACGGGGAAAAGGTCCCCAAAGCCCGGCCGTACCTGATGGGCCGCCGGCGGTGAGGCCGTGAGCGAACCTCAGGAGGATCTGGTCAACCCGCTGCCGGTGAGCGACGAGCGCGAGGTCGAGGCGTCGCTTCGGCCGAGACGGTTGGACGAGTTCGTCGGCCAGCCCAAGGTCCGCGAGCAACTGCAGCTGGTCCTGGAGAGCGCGCTGCGGCGAAGCCGGCCACCTGACCACGTGCTGCTCTCTGTACCTCCGGGACTCGGCAAGACCAGCATGTCGATGATCATCGCCGCCGAGCTGGGTGCATCGATCCGTGTCACCAGATGCCCGGCGATCGAGCGCGCGGGCTATCTTGCTGCTCTGCTG
>JAODNL010000002.1 GCA_025465405.1 Pseudonocardiales bacterium
ATGAGTTCTCCCAGTCGTGTAGTGCAGGTGTCGGCCCCACTGTCCACGGTAGGGCCGACACCGCGTGAGATCAGCTACCGACGAGCCACAGCTTGGCGAACTCGGTCTGGTAGTCCGTCGGCAGAACGGGGATTCCGGAGCCACTGCCGACGTTGTCCGGAGTGAGCACACCCAGTGGGTATCCGCCGGTGTCGCTCACGGTCTTGCCGGTGTCGATGGCCCGCAGAATGCCGTCCATCTCCGTCCAGCCGTTGATCAGCGAGTTCAGGTCGACCCACCAGGACTTGGACTTGTTGCGCAGCGCGGCGATCGACGCGTCGTCAGGCACCTGACCGAAGATCTTGATCCCGCTGAGGCCGGCCTGCGAGAACGCGCTGGACAGACTGTCCGCCACGTTGCCGATGATCGCGTAGACGTACTTGGTGCTGGGCGAGGAC
The DNA here is from genome assembly GCA_025465405.1 of Pseudonocardiales bacterium. GTDB lineage: Bacteria > Actinomycetota > Actinomycetes > Mycobacteriales > Jatrophihabitantaceae > RYN-117. The sequence goes on from JAODNL010000002.1 coordinate 438, forward strand.
TGCAGCTTCGACACCACCGCGCTCGACAGCGCGGGCGTGCCGATGTCCTTTGCCTGGACCTCGTTGTAGCTGACCTTGCAGTCCGGGCAGTTCGCCTTCACCGTCGCCTGGAACTTGTCGGTCGCGACCTTCAGGATCGGGAACGGCAGGTTGAAGATCGCGGCCGTGCCCTTGCACTGCGAGTCGCGCATGAACAGGTACGCATTCAGCTCGCCGATCTGCCCCGCGGTCGGCGCGCCGTTGGTGTTGGACGCATAGCCGGGGTTGCTCGTGGGTTCGTCGGAGACGCTCGACAAGCCGACAACGATGCCCGCGGCCTTCGCGTCCGCGAGCGGCTTCTGCAGCGCCGCGACGGGCCAGCCGGACGTCGTGATCGCGGTCGGCTTGTCGGCGATCGCCTGCTCGTACTTGGCGTTGAGGTCCTCGACGGTACCGTTGAAGACGATCTTCTTCGCCGTCCAGCCGACTGCCTTGGCGGCGAGGGCCTGCTGGTTGAAGCTCTCGTTGTCGGCGGGGATCGCGCCGTTGACCAACTTGATCACCGTGCCACCCGCCGTGGGCTTCTTGCCGAGCGGCTTGTAGTTACTGGACAGCGACGTGGGCAGCGAATCCCAGGGCTTGAGGTAGGTCTGCGCAGCCGTCATGCAGTCGGAGCCGCCAGCCGTCGCGGTCCCGGAACTGGTGGCGGATCCGCCGCTCGAGCTGCCGCCCTTGTTGCCGCCACTGCTGCTGCAGCCGACGAGGGCGACCGCAATGGCTAATCCGCCTCCGGTCAAGGCAAGTAGTCGGGGGTGACGACGTGACATGCGACTGTGCTCGGTGCCGACGATCATCGGTGGTTCCTCTCGGGAGCGCTAGACGTGGACGTGGCTCGAGTCGGGGTCTTCCCGGCGTATGATGCGCAGAGATATCTACCCGCGAGGGTGTCACGCTCCGGACCACGGTGCTCCAAACCGTTACCAAAACGTTGCGAAATCTGGCCGGGCAGATCCGGCAACCCGCGGCGCCTTGACAGTCGTTAAATCCAACATAACAATGCGACTGAATTCGACCAGCTATCGACGACGCTGAGCCGGGGGCCACTGCATGACGGATCTGCGTGACATCGTTCGCATCGAAGACCCGCGCTTCTATCTCGATGATCCGTTTCCGGTCTTCGCGCGGATGCGAGCCGAGGAACCGGTCTTCTATTACGAGCCGCTCGACACGTTCGTCCTCACGAAGCACGAGGACATCCGATACGTGAATCGCACGCCCGAGGTCTTCTCGAACGCACACGGGATCTTTCTCAACGACGTCAAGTACCAACCCGTCGACGGCGATACGCCGACTGTGACGGACTCGTTCTTCCCGGCCGACGGCGAGCAGATCGGAACCACGGACCCCCCGCGTCACCATGAGCTGCGCCGCGTCATCTCGCCGGCGTTCTCGGCGCGCGCGCTCGAACTGATGGACGCGGAGATTCGCCAGTACTCGCAGGAGCTCGTCGACGCGATCACGCCGGGACAGACCACCGACTGGATGGAGCTGGCGGGCATTCTGCCGATCCGCATCGGTTCGCTGCTGATCGGTCTGCCGGACGCCGACCGGGCCCAGGTGCGGCACTGGAGCGACGAGCTGGAGAAGCTCGGCGGGGATCTCACCATGGAGGAGCTGCAGGCTGCCGCGAAGGAGTTCTCCACCTTGCGCGACTACATCATGGCCAACTTCGCGACCAAGCGGCACGATCCCGGGCACGACCTGCTGTCGACGCTGCTCGCGGCAGAGCTCGACGACCGCAAGGTCTCCGAGGCGAACGTCGTCATGTTCGCGATGACGATGATCGCGGCTGGCAGCGACACGACCCGCGCCCTGCTCGCCGGGATGGTGTGGGCGCTGGCCAAGCATCCCGATCAGCTGGCGAAGCTCGTCGCCGACCGTTCGCTGATCCCGAGCGCGATCGAGGAGGCACTGCGCTGGGTCACGCCCGCGCGCGCGTTCCTGCGCACCGCGATGGAAGACACCGAGATACGTGGCCAGAAGATCCGATCCGGGCAGCACGTCTACCTGATGTACATGGCGGGCAATCGCGACGAGGACATCTTCCCCAACCCTGAGACCTTCGATGTGTCGCGCGCCGAGAACGAGCTGCAGATGGCATTCGGCATCGGCACGCACGTCTGCATCGGCGCCCGCTTGGTGCGGCAGGAGGCCGGCATCCTGCTCAACACGCTGCTCGACCGCTACCCGCGCTTCGAGCTGGCCGCGGAGCCAGTGCCGGTCATCCACATCATCCGTAACAGCTGGGAGAACATGCCCGTCCTCTTTCACTCCTGAGCGACGGCGCCGGCGTTGTCGGGCGTGCCCCGCAGCGGTGAGCCGACCGGGAAGAGGTCGCGCAGGAACGGCCGGTCGCGCCGTACGTCGCACGGCTCGAGCATCAGCCCGCCCGGCCCGCTGTGGATGGCCAGGCTCGGCCCGCTCATGAAGCACGCGAAGCCATTCCCGTCGAGCCGTTCGACCTCCTTGGGCAGGTCGTCGACCCAGTAGCCGATGTGGTGCAGGATGCCGCTGTCCGGCGTCGCCAGCGGCGTCCCTGGGATGGCCTGCCACATCTCGATCGCAAACGGCGAGCTGGTCGAGAACGTGAACCGGCAGACGATGTCGTACGGCCGGCCGGCGCCGTCCTGCACCGTAGTCATCCGCTCGTGTATCGGACGCCAGGAGAGCTCGAACGCGCCGCCGACCTCGCGCATCCCCTCCTCGAGGTCCGGAACGGCCATGCCGACGTGCCAGATGTCGCCCATACGTAGTCCCTTGATCGTGTCGCGATTTGGTCAGGAACAGCGTTCGATCTCGACCGGAATCGCGCTCATGCGGGGTTGGCCGGAGTAGCGCTCGACATCGCGGTCGTTGAAGAGCAGTCGCGAGGTGCTGCTGCCGACATCGAGGTAAGGGTCGTCCGGGTCGTCGGGATCGCCGCCGAACGCGTGCGCCATGGAGACCAGGCCGCGGCGCAACGAGGTGTCCGCGTCGACGACGCACCGTACGCGGTCGCGGTCCGACGACAGCCACGCCGTGTCGCCGGGATGCAAACCGCGCGCGGCCAGATCGTCCGGATGCAGGTACGCCGGGTTGTACGGCCGACCGCGGTTGGTCGCAGCAAGGTTCACCGACGAGTTGCGCACGTGGTCCATTCGCCGGCAGACGAGCCGCAGCGCGGCGTCGTCGCGCGGCCCGAACAGGCCTGCCGCAATGTGATCGAGATCGGCGACCATGTCCGGATCGGCCAGCTGGAAGCGGTGCCGGGTACCGGTCGGCGGCGCGACGGTGACGGCCGGCTTCGCGAACTCGGCGCCGCCGGGGTACTTCTTGATCTCGTCCAGCGGCACGCGGCTGCCCGCGCACAGGATGTCGAGCATCTCGTCGGTTGTCGGCCGCGCCGCCATGTCGAGCCTCGTGGTCGTTGCACCACCGAACAGGCCGCCGCCCATGGACAGCTGCAGGCCGAGGCGATCGGCGATGCCGTAGAAGAACTCCCACTCGTCGATCAGCTGCGAGCCGGAGGGACCGTCGACGATGGCCGGCGAATAATGCGCGGCGGCGTCGACCGGTCCGCCGGCCACGCCCTGCGCCGCGTCGTAGTCGTACATGAGAGAGACACCGGC
>JAODNL010000003.1 GCA_025465405.1 Pseudonocardiales bacterium
CCTGCGCGCCAGCCACGCAGAACGATGGTCGCTAATCGTGGCGGCTTGGAGTCGCCGTCGAGCCAGGCTTGTTGCAGGCCACTTCGAGCCGAGGCTGCGCTCCCATCCGTACGCGGCCGCATGGCGCGCCACGTGCTCGAGCCCCGCTCCCCATACGCGACCCTGCGCTGGTCGCATGGCTGGGCGCGATCTCCGGGAGGAGTCGGCGGCGAGGCCGTCGCTCCGCCACGGCGTCCACCGTAGCTAAACGTGTGGTGGATCGATTAGCTTGACGTGAGGAAGCTGTGACCTTCCCTAGTGGTCATTGAGAGGTCTAGGATCCCGGGTTGCGGTCAGGTACGCCTCGATATTGGTCGTAGACCAATGGGACTGGCCGACTGAGCAGCAGCGTCTTGGACTACCTGCCGGATTGTCTGGAACGCGGCGCGTCGGGGAGGCTGCGGTGACGGCCAACGAGACTGATCTTGATTTGACGGAACCGGTGCTGATTTGTGTGCTCGGCAGCTTTCGGGTGGTCAAGGCAGGCGCAGACGTGCCGGTGCGCAGCGGCGGCAAGACCGCGATCCTTCTCTCCAGTCTCGCGCTACGGGACCGGTACCGCGCTTCCCGTGAATCCCTGTTGGAGACGTTGTGGCCGGAAACTGAGGCCACGCACTCGGCGCATTCCCTAAATAGCCTGATCCACGCGCTGCGGCAGATGCTCGGCGATGTGCTGGCGGGCGCATCACCGGTCATCTACAGCGCTGGTGGCTACGAGTTGAACGTGAGTGCCGGAGTTGGCGTCGACGTATCCCACTTCGACGCCCTCGCGGAGATGGCCGAGCGGCAGTTGCGGGCCGGGAACACCGATGCAGCGGTGCGCGCATGGCGTCGCGCTGTCGCTCTATACCACGGCGAGATCTGTGCGGCCGACGACATGCGCGCTATCGTGCAGCGCGAGCGTGTCCGAGCCCTGTACCTGTCCTTGCTGGGTCGCTTAGCTGATCAGTACTTTGGCGAGCGCGATTACCAGGCGGCATTGGACTATGCGCTCCGGTTGCTTTCACACGATCCTTGCCGTGAAGATGCGCACCGCCTAGTGATGCGCTGCCATGTCCGCACCGGTGAGCGAGCCCAGGCGATGCGCCAGTACAGGGTCTGCCAGCAGATTCTCGCCGCGGAGTTCGAAGCGGGCCCGGAGCCGCTTACCAACGCGCTGTTCGATCGGGTGCGCCTCGACCCGGCCACTGTCTGATCCCCAACTCACTCGAACGTGACTCATATTCTGCCTAATTGCTTGCCCCCATTTTGAGGGACGCCTGACCGCGGAGCGATAAGACTTAGCGCGACGTCAACCTATCGAGGAGCTCACGTAAGACTTCGAGGAGCTGGTGTCCGAACCAGGCAACGGTGAAGCACTCGCAAATCGACGCACCACAGTCATAGTCGTCCGGCTTGTGCTGGATGACCGGGGAACGTTGTCCCATGGCGAGATCGTCGACGAGGCGGGGCAGGTACGCGCCCGGTTCGTGGACTGGGACGCATTGGTACCGGCGGTTCAAGCATGGCTACAGCGCGAAAGGCAGGGATAGCTTCCGTCGGATTGCCACGGCCGCACGCCGGATAACCGGGTGCTTAAGGCAGCCGAAAGAGTGGGGGTGGGCCACACACGTGGCACGGGTGAAATTCCACGTCCCTTTCGACAATTCATAGCGGACAACCAAGGATGTGATCCGCATGCGTCTGATCCGAATGAGCCCACGACCGCTACGACACCCAAGGTCGGTCCGGGCGGCCAGTGTCGCGATTCTCTGTGCAGCGTCATTCACCCTAGGGATGGGAACCCCTCAGGGGAGCGCGCGCGAAGCCCAAGCGCCTACGCCCACAACGCCGCCGCCCGCTAATGTCGGATGCCCGAATCCCGACCCGAACCTGTGGCCGTTCGGAGTCGTATGCGGCCGCGACTTCAATGTCCCGTCGCCTCCGGGCGCGCCGAGCCTGGTGCCGACCATCACCACCAAGACGACCACCCGCCTTTGGGGAACCGACCCCTTCATGGAGGCCGTCTCGGTGACACAGCACGTCTGGCCGGCCGCGCTGCCCGAGAACGCCCCGGGCGAGACGGACAACGTTCCCGACCGGCCGTGGGGCCTCACGCTGATCACACCCGACGACCCGCTCACCGGCATCTCGGCCGTGCCCTTGCTCCACTTCCCCGATGACGCCCCGGTTCTGTACGTCACCAAGAACGGCATCCCCAAAATCACGCTCGACGAAATCAAGCGACTCGGGGACACCGGCATCGTCCGCTTCAACAACGTCGACGCATTCCTGGTCGGCGCCGCCGCGAACGCCGCCGTGAAGGCGCAACTCACCGCAATCGGGGTTACGTTCGTCTCTGTCACCGGCAGCAATGTCTTCGAGCTCGCCAACAACGTCGACAAGCTCTACGGCAGCATCCAGAACCCGGCCACCGGTGTGCCGCAGATGGGCGTCAGCGCAAGTTCGAGCGGCAACGGCATGCAGGACGTCTTCATCGGCTCCGCCGACGGCAATGATTGGCGGTTCTACCTGCCCGCCACGCACTGGGCCTCCCACATGCCCTCCGGGCTGCTGTGGGTCCACCGCAACAGCATCCCGGCGCCGACGCTGGAGGCGCTCAAACGGCGCAACGGCCGCGCACTGATCTACGTCTGGGGCGGTCCGAACCAGGTGTCGAACGCGGTCGTTAAGCAACTTGACCAGCTCGGCGCCGTGCAACGGATCAGCGCCGACGACCCGGTGGCGTTCAACACGCCGGCGACCACCACGCCGGTCAACATCTCGATCGCGTTCTCGAAGATGTTTGACCCGGCGGGCAACGTCGGTTGGGGCGAGCTCGGTCCCGGCCATGGCTTCACGCTGGTGAACGTCAACGACTGGCAAGGTGCGGTCGCCTCGGCGCCTTTGTCGCACCTGGGCTTCCACGCTCCGCTGCTCGTGACGGACAACCCCAGTACCCTGCCGGCGGAGCTGCAGGCGTACTACATGGCGGTGGCTCCGACGTTCCTGAACTCGCCGGGCGAGGGGCCGTACAACATGACGTACGTCATCGGGGACTACCAGAGGCTCACTTGGTCGCTGCAGGCCCATGTCGACTACATCTCCGAGATGTCCAACCGTCGCGTCTGGAGCAACAACAACGGCGGTCGCTACAGCGACTCTGGACACTAACCTCAGGGTCCTTGACGTGCCCCGGACGGTCGGCCCGTCCGGGGCACGTCGGCCGCCTCGGCGCGCGGGACGAACTGAGGTTGAAGCGGTAGCTTCCTGCACCGATAGAGGCCGGCGTGGCGGTCCAGATTCCATCCGGGGACGTGGGCCCCGGTCTCCCTGGCATGTCCGCGGAACTGGTCCCGGCTCACGGCAAGCACGAACAGCACGGTGATGCAAACGATCACCGCAACCGCGGAGGTGTCGTGTCGACCCGGTAAAGGGGGGCGGCGGATGCAAGCGCGCACGTCGAACAGCAAGACGATCCGTCGCATTGCGCTGTTCACCACTGTCGCTGTCGGCGCGGCACTGGTCAGCGCGAGCACCGCGACCGCGAAACCGCCCCCATCCCCGAATCCGACCGACTCCCGGCTCGCGAGAGCGACCTCCGCCAAGGCGGCATTGGCCTTTCACGTCGGGCGGCTCAGCGCGCGCATCGTGGTGATCCAGGGCCAGATGCGAAAGCTCGAGAGCGGCGCGCAGCTCGCTGAGCAGAAATTGGCCTTGGCTCTGCAGCGGCAGCAGCAGGCGAAGGACGTCGCAGTCGCGGCGAACGCAAACGTGACCGAAGCCCGGGACCGAGTCGACCAGGCGCAGCGCGACTTCGTGTCCTACGTCCAGGCGAGCTACATGACCGGTCATGTAGCTGGAACGACAGGAGCGTTGCTCACTGCGACTGACCCGAGCGTTCTGCTCGAGCAGGGAACCTTGCGGGACTACGAATCCAGGCACCAGCTCGACGCGATCGAGAACCTCCAGCGGGCCACGGTAAGAATGTCCAACGCGGATGCGGCCGGTCGGGGAGCGCTCGCAAAGCAGACTCAGATCGCACATGAAGCGCAGCTTGCGCAGCAGAACGTCCTTTCCGCTCTCGCAGTAGCCAAGTCCCAGAGAACCGCGCTGAACACCCAGCTCGCCGTGCAGCAGAAGAGCCTGATAGCCGCGCAGATCAAGCTCACCGGGCTGA
>JAODNL010000011.1 GCA_025465405.1 Pseudonocardiales bacterium
CACCAGCAGCATGCGAGGGCTCAGCCGGCGCCACTGCGCAGCGGTCGCGACGTCCGGGACATCCGGGACATCCGGGACGGAGACTGCGGTCGTCACGTACCGTCCCCGCCGTCGGCTCGCATCCGTATGGTGAGCTCCTGCACCAGCGCGTCCGCCGTCCCCACGTCCAGGCCATGCACCTTCAGCGGACCGGCAGCGGACGCGGTCGTCACCGTGACGTTGGCCAGCCCGAACAGCTGCTCGAGCGGGCCGCGGTGCAGATCCACCGTCTGCACCCGGGCCACCGGCGCGATCCGACGCTCCTGTGTCCACCACCCCGCCTGCGTGTAGACGGCGGTGTCGGTGGTCTCCCAGCGATGCACCCGGTAGCGCCACTGAGGCATCACCGTGAGGTGCGCCGCCGCGACCGCGAGCGTCACGATCAGCACGATGAGGTGCCCGGCCGCCGGGTCCGGCGTGGCGATCCACACGATCGTCTCGACACCGAACACCACGAGCCAGGCGATGAGCGCGCGCACCGCCCAGTACCACCTCGCCCGCGCGCTGACGAGATTCGCCGGCGCGCGCAGCTGGAGGTCGATCACGCTCTCATCCTGCCCGCCCCTACCTGAGGCGCCAGAGATTTAGCACCCGCGCATTCGATGACGATTGTCATCGGGGTCGCTGGCCGATCACTGGTAAGTGATCACGTCCGGCGTCGGCTGGAAGCTCATGGCCTGTCCGTCCGTCATGATCCCGACGTCCTGACGCAGGAACAGCTTGACGCCGGAGCCGAACGGTCGCCCGGGGAACGCGAGCTTGTGCCACGTGGCTCGCTTCGCGGCCTGGGTGCCGAAGCCGTCGGCGTGGAAGACGATCTCGACTCCGGGCCGGGGCGTGATCGCGCCGCGGTCGGGCAGCATGGCCCGGGTGAACTGATGGACGAGCAGAAGCTTGGGCGGCAGGTGCCGCGCGGCGGTGAGGTCCGCGAGATAGCGGACGACCGCGTTCACACTGGCGGCCGACGCCGATCCGACAACCCGACCGGGAACCTGCGGCGCAGCCATCTTCCATTCCGGATCAAGGGCGACGGAGACGCTCGGGTCGGCGAGGAAACGGCCGGCGGCTCGCACCTGCGGGAGGAACTCGCCGCGGCCGGGCTGGAAGTCCAGGATCAGCAACATGTGGTGGCGGTGGGCCACCTGGAGGTAGCGGGCGATGGCCGCGGCCGGGATCGGTTTGGAATAAGTGCCGTCCCTGCCCGGAGCGCCCTGTGCGACGGTGGCGACGAGCTCCATCGCGGGCAGGACCGGTCGGCCGAATCGGCGCAACGCCGCCGCCCGGGCCACGACCTGCTCGGCTATGCGGTCCGGGGCGGCGCTGCCGAGTACGCCCAACGCCGGCCCGTGCCACCCCCCGTAGTACGCGACCACGCGAAAGTCGCCGAGGATCGCTCGGCCGGCGCGGGGCAGCTGGGTCGCGGATGTCGGCGGTCCGGTGCGCGGTTTCGGCGCCGGGCTGGCTGCAGTTGGCGCCGCGGATGTGTCACGCGGCACCGAGGGGTGCGCCGGTGTCGATGCCCGCGTGGCCGCCGGGCGCGGTGCCGGCCGCGCGCCGGAGTGGGTGTCGCCGCTACAGGCCGCAGCCAGGCAGACCGCGGCAAGTCCCGCCGCGAGCCCTTCCGCCGGGCGTCGAGTGCCTGTCACCCGCGCGACGGTACGGGGCCACCGGCGCCCGATCGGCCGATCTTGTGCCGACACGCCGACGCCCGGCGGCGGGTCGGCACAAGATCAACAAACTCAGGTGAGGAACAGGCAGAAGGGATGTCCCGCGGGGTCGAGGTAGACCCGGACGTCGTCTTGCGGCTGGTACTCCGCGAGCACGGCTCCGGCCGCGATCGCGTGGGCGCCGGCGGCGTCGAGGTCGCCCACCCTGATGTCGAGATGGATCATCATCTGCTGGTCCGACGGCCCGGCCGGCCACGTCGGCCGTACGTAGGCGGGTTCGGCCTGGAACGACAGCCCCGGGCCACCCTCGGGTGCCGCGAGCTTGACCCAGTCGGGCTCGTTCTGGGTGATCTCCCAGCCGAGCAGCCGCTGGTAGAAGCCGGCCAGCGCATGGGGGTCGGGGGAGTCGAGCACGATTCCGGACAGGGCCAGCCGCGGAGTCTCCGTCACGGTGCCTCAAACTACCGACCCGACGTGATCAAGACGTCCGAATGGGTCGCCGGGGTCGCCACTCAGACGTCTTGATCACCGGGTTGACGGCGGTTGACGGCGCTTGATCACCGGTTGACGGCGGTTGACGGCGCTTGATCACCGGGTTGACGGCGGTTGACCCCGGTCTACCAGCCGCGCTCGCGCCACTCCGCGAGGTGCGGACGTTCGGCGCCGAGGGTCGAGTCGTCACCGTGGCCGGGGTAGAACCAGGTCTCGTCCGGCAGCACGTCGAACACCCGCGCGGACACGTCGTCCACCAGCGACGTGAAGTCCGCAGGTGAGGTTGTGCGGCCCACGCCCCCCGGGAACAGGCTGTCGCCGGTGAACAGGTGCGGCCGGCCGTCGGGATCGCGGTACAGCACCGCGATCGAGCCGGGAGTGTGGCCGCGCAGCGCGATGATGTCGAGGGTGGCATCGCCGACCGTGATCGTGTCGCCGTGCTTCAGCCGCTCGTCGACGGCGACGGGCAGCTCGTCGGCGTCCTCCTCGCCGGCGTAGACGGCGGCGCCGGCAGCGTCGACGGTCTCGGACAGCGCCTGCCAGTGGTCGGGATGCCGGTGCGTGGTCAGGACGGCCGAGACGGGTGGGCCGTCTAAGGCGATCAGTTCACGCAACCGATCCGCTTCGTTGGCCGCGTCGATGAGCAGCCCCTCCTCGGTCTCCGTGCAGCGAAGAAGGTAGGCGTTGTTCGACATCGGCCCGACAGCCAGCTTGGCGATGGTCAGGCCGGGCAGCCGGCGCACGTCCATCGGACCACCGACCTGCACGGCACCCGTGTAATCAGCCATACCGGAGAAGCTAGTCGAAGACCGGCTCGAACTCCTCGGTCACCGGGCCGCCGAGATCGACGGCGCCGTCCGGTAGGAACTGCAGCACGCCGTCGATGTAGGACTGCACCGCCGCCGCCCGTCCTACGTCGCGGCCTTGTGCTTCGGACAGGAACCAGCGGTGCTCGTTGATCTCGTGGAACAGCTCGGCGTCGGGCAGCTTGCCGCGCAGCTCGGGCGGCACGAGGGCCAGAGTGGCGTGATACTTCTCGTCCAGCCAGCGCCGGGCGGCGAGATCCTCGTCGACGGGGGTGCCGGAGCCCTCGGCCCACTTGGCGCGGAACCGGGCCAGGTCGGCGAGCAGGCCGCGCGCCTGGTTCTCCTGGACGCGGAGCCCGGTCAGCGCAAACAGCCGGCGCTGATGGTGGCCGGGCTCCACCACCTGCGTGTCGAAGCGCAGCCGCCGTCCGTCCTGCTCGGTGCGGATCGCCATCTCTGCGACGTCGAAGCCCAGGCTGTTGAGGCGCTTGACGCGGGCGTTGATGCGGTAGCTCTCCTCCCGCCCGACGACCTCGTCGTGGTTCAGCTCGTTCCACAGCTTCTCGTAACGCGGCGTGAGCGCCATCGCGGTCTGCACCGGGTCGATCGACTCGGCGAGGTACCCGCCTGCCTCCAGGTCGAACATCTCGCCGGCGATGTTCTCGGTGGCGATGGTGAGGTCGTGTGCGCGCTGCCCGTCGGACAGCCGCGGATGCATCTCGCCGGTCTCGGCGTCGACGAGGTACGCGGCCAGCGCGCCCGCGTCGCGCCGGAACAGCGTGTTGGACAGCGAGCAGTCGCCCCAGTAGAAGCCGGCGAGATGAATCCGGACGAACAGCTCGGCCAGCGCGTCGAGCAGCCGGTCGTTGAGTGCGGGCAGGCCGCGTCCGGTGAACAGCGAGCGGTACGGGACGGAGAACGTCAGGTGGCGCGTCAGCAGCAGCGCCGGCAGCTCGCTGCCGTCGTCGGCGGTGCGCTCGACGACCGTTCCGTAAGCCTCGACGACCGGAACCAACCGGTCGGCGAGCACGCGCAGCAGCTGGTGCTCACGCAGCACGAAACGCTCGGTCGCCTCCTTGACCGCGAAGACGTGCCCGTTCACCTCGACGAACCGCACGACGTGCCGCGAGATGCCGCGCGGGACGTGCACGATCCGGGGGTCCTTCCACTCGGCGAGGGGCTGGTCGTAGGGCAGGTCGAGCAGCTCGGTGGCGGCACCGAGGGTCGTGAGGCGGTAGGTACCCACTCAGCCAGGGTAGGGCCGCAGCATTACCGGCCGGTTAGTCGAGCCTGAGATGCAGCAAGGCGTTCTCGACGACCTCGGACAGCGCCGGATGGATCCAGTACTGGCCGCGCGCCATCTCCCGCACATCCAGCCCGAAGCTCATCGCCTGGATCAGCGGCTGGATCAGTGTCGCCGCCTGCTCTCCCATCAGGTGAGCGCCGAGCAGCTGCCCGGTCGCCGGATCGGCGATCAGCTTGCACACCGCGGTGGTGTCCTCCATCGCCCAGCCGTATGCGGTACTCCCGTAGCCCAGCAGCGCCGTGACAAATCGCCGCCCACTCGCCGCCGCCTCCTCCTCGGTAAGGCCGACGCTGGCCAGCTGCGGATGGGTGAACACCGCCGAGGGCACGAACCGGTGATCGGACTCGACAGGTGCGTCTGGGTGCGCCAGGTTGTGCGCGACCACGCGAGCCTCGTGGTTGGAGACGTGCTTGAGCTGGTGTGGGGAGCAGACGTCGCCGAGTGCCCAGATTCCGTCGGCCGTGGTCTGTTGGTGGGCATCGACGACGACGCGCCCGTCGGGGTGTACGTGCACACCGGCGGCCCGGAGGTTCAACCGGTCGGAGTTCGGCGTGCGGCCCGTCGCGACGAGCAGCAGGTCGGCTTCGACCGTTGAGCCGTCCAGCAGGTCCAGGCGCACCGCGTCCCCTGAGCGTTCGAGGGAGGCGACGGACGCGTCGAGGCGCACGTCCCATCGATCTTTGGCGAGCTCGGTGAAGCGGCTGGCGATCTCGTGGTCGAGATGCCGGAGCAGCGGGCTGCTCCGTGCGATCACCGTCGTCACCGCGCCGAACGACGCGAACACGTGGGCGAACTCCGAGGCGATGTACCCCCCACCGAGGATCGCGATGCGCTCCGGAAGCTCGTCGATGCGCATCACCGTCTGTGATGTGTGGAACGCCACCCCGGACGCGGTGACGACCGGCGGGACGACCGGGCGGGATCCGGTCGCGATCACGATGCGGTCGGCCGTGATCGACTCGCCGGTGGACAGCCGCAGCGTGCGGGCATCGGCGAACGACGCGTGCGCCTCGATCAGCGTGGTGTTCGGTTCGCCATGCGCACGGTAGTCGCGCCCGCCGGCCGAGATCGGGTCGATCCGGCCGAATATGCGGTCGCGGATGTCGGGCCAGCGAACCCGGTCGAGCGTGGTGTCGACGCCCAGCCGGCTGGAGTGCGCGGCCTCGTCGGCGCGGTCGGCGGCATAGACGTACATCTTCGTCGGGATGCACCCGACGTTCAGGCACGTCCCGCCGAACGTCGACTCCTCGATGATCGCGATCTCCCAGTCGGGGAGCTCCGGGCCGACGAGAGTGTTCCCCGAACCGGAACCGATGATCGCGAGGTCGTAGTGCGCCATGGCCGCGACGATAACCGCACCGACGGCCGGGCCGGCCCCCTCATCTCATCCAAATGGATGATTGCAGCCGAGAGGCGCCTCCATAGCGTGGACGATCTGCTGACTCGTTTCGCTGCTGCC
>JAODNL010000024.1 GCA_025465405.1 Pseudonocardiales bacterium
TGCGTCTCGACTTCGGCGACGAGCTGTTCCGGCTCGACCTCGACCCCGAGGTGACGGATGTAGCGATGCGGCCGGGCGATGTGCCGGCCGGCGCGGATCAGTCGGGGCAGGTCGTCGCGGGCCTGCACCGAAGTGTTGTCGACCGGGGAACCTGCATCGCGCAGCAGCAACGCTCCAGCGGCGCGGTCCAGGAGAGCCTGGGCGGCCTGGTCTCGCGCATCCGGCACGTGCCCCGACGGTGCGAGCCCGACGTGGCAGTGCGCGTCGACGAAGCCCGGGATGATCCAGCCTCCCGCGGCGACGGTATCCGCGTCACCGGTCGGGCGGGTGAACGTCAACGCGCCGTCCACCACCCACGCGTCACGCTCCTGCTCGTCGGGCAGGAACACCCCGCGCACGTGCAGCACCATGCGCTGCACGCTACCGAGCGGGCTCCGGCATCAGACGAAGTAGCCGAACAGGTCGACGGCAGCGTCGGTATTGCCGAGGTTGTTGTAGAGGCCGAACTGGTCGGAGGACAGGTCGACGATCGCGGCGTTGGACACGACCCGGCCAGTCGTGAAGTTCAGCGTCGAGGCGGGCGCGGCCGGCCGGGTCAGGCCTGGGAACAGCGTGAAGTAACCACCTCGGGTGGCGTTGACATCGACGATGCCGGTGAGCAGCGCCGTCGCGGCATACGGCACGGCGAAGAGGCCGTCACCGCGGAAGCTCGCGGACGAGTCCGGCTGCAGTGGTGCGGGCTCAGCGCCCGAGCCGCCGTTGTTCGTCCGGGTGTCGACGATGCGCACGGGCGCTGGCAGCGCGACGTAGGACGAACCGCCGCTACCGCTGAGGTAACCGACGACGTCGACGATCACGTTCACGGGGCTGCCCGAGCTGTCGATGCAGAACGCTCCTGACCTGAGGGCGACCACGGCGAGGTTTGCCCGCGCGTACCGCGTGAAGTTCACCGTCGAGGCCGCCTGCGTGCACGTCGGCGCCGCATTGAGGAAGCCGCCGCGCGCGTTGCCGTTCACCGCGGTGATGTTGACGATCGCCGCGCCCGCGTCGCCGGGCAGGCCCGGGTGCACCGTCACCGCTCGGCCGGCACCGAGCGGCGCAGGGTGGCCACCCACCGCCGAGCGCGTGTCCAGCACCCGGTTCGTCGCGACCGGCGTGTACCTACCGGCCTCCGCCCCGGTGCCGAAGTAGCCGAGCAGATCCACGGCGACGTGCACAGACGACTGCGCATTGCGGATGGTGATCCGGTGTCCGGTACCGAGCGTCACGATCGCGAAGACAGCGGCCGTGGGGTCCGTCGGTGACAGATTGAGGTTCGACGTACCGGGGAACGCGGTGCCGCCCGGAAAGACGGACAGGAAGGTCGGGGCGCGCGCGCCGATGCCGGTGAGGTTGATCGCCGCGGCCGTAGCGTCCGCCGGAAGTCCGGAAACCGTGATCGTGCGCGACGTCGCGGCGCCGAGTGCTCCCTTGTTGCCGGATGGTGCCAGGCCGGCGCGGGTGTCGAGGATCCGCCGCGGACTCGCCAGCGCCTGATACCGCGACGCCGCCGGCAGGGTCGAGGAGGCCGCGCCGCCCAGCGTCAGCGTGCCGTGGCCCAGCTGGTTGGACGGCGGGTTGCTCGGGTGAGCCGAATTGGCTTGCTGCTCCAGGTAGTTCTGTATCTGCGCGGCGTCCCATTGCGGATGCTGCCCCTTAATCAGGACTGCCGCTCCGGTCACATGTGGCGTCGCAGCCGACGTCCCGTAGAAACCTTTCGCGAAGTCGCCGAGGTACGAGCTCACGCCGTCCCAGCCAGAGATGTCCGGCTTCACCCGGCCGTCGATCGTCGGTCCCTGCGAGCTGAACGACTCCAGCCCGGTCCTGCCGTCGGCCCCGGATGTAGCGGCGCCGACCGCGAACGCGTAGGGCGAGCTGGCCGGTTCGGCGATACTGCCCGCCGCTGCCTTCGCGAGCGCCGCCGCCGAGCAGGCCGAGCCGCCGGCGGCCGGCTGGCACGCGGCGTAGGACGGGCCGTCGACGTCGCCCCAGTAGGAGAGGTCGAAATGGACCGAGGGCAGGCCGGTGCCGAGCACGACGGCAACGTTCCAGAACTGGTCGAAAGTGCCGGCCGAGTTGCTGAAGTCCAGGTGCAGCACGGGCTCGGCGCCGCCTGCCTGTCCGTTGACCAAAGGTGTCTGCGGATCGGCGTCGGTGGGATCGGTGTCGATCGATGTCCATGCGGAGCAGGCCGCGTTCGTGCATTGGAACCCTTGGGCGAACAGCGTGACGTCGGCTGACGACGCCGGCCACTGGTCCCACTGCAGGTACGCGGAGGCTGA
This sequence comes from Pseudonocardiales bacterium, assembly GCA_025465405.1. Taxonomy (GTDB): domain Bacteria; phylum Actinomycetota; class Actinomycetes; order Mycobacteriales; family Jatrophihabitantaceae; genus RYN-117. The sequence continues at coordinate 2,322 of JAODNL010000024.1, forward strand.
ACCGCCGGGGCGCACGAACACGGTGTCGTGCTCGTCGCAGGCACAGCCGAGCTCGGCGAGGCCGTTGCGGTTCGTGTCGGCCAGCGAGCCACTCCAATGATCTTGGGCGCTGTTGCCGGCAGCTTGGATCCAGAGGATGCCCGCTCGGCGCGCGGCCGCCACCGTGGACGTTGCGGAGCCGGCCGGTCCGGTGCCGTCGCCACGGCTGTCGCCGGGGAACCCGAGCGAGCTGTTGACGATGCTGACACCGGCGACGGTGAGCTCGGCGGCAGCCTGCGCGAAGCCGATCGTGTCGTCGACGCAGTAGAGGAACAGCTGGGCGTCCGGTGCCATCTGGTGCACGACCTCGGCAACCGCCGTGCCGTGCTGGCTGGCGTTGACGTCGGCGCAATGATCACCCGCGACGGCCGTGCTGTACGGGAGGTGACCCGCGGCCACCTCCGCATCGAGACCCGCGTAGCCGCCGTCGACGATCCCGATCTTCACGCCGGCGCCGGTCTGCCCGGCCGTCTGCCACGTGTCCGCGTGCGACTCCGTGACGCCCTGCGACGGCCCGGGTGCCAGCGTGCCGAGCGGGAACGCCTTGGTCGGCACCCGGACCGACGGACTGCCGGACCGGACCGGCGAAGGCTCACGGCCGGTGGCAGCGCTCGTCACGCGCGCGGCGATGGCCGGCCGCAACGCCGCGGCACCGCCACGCGGAAAGACATGCGCCGCGTGGGCGCTGCTGATGGTCGGCCGGCTCGGCACCGGTGTGGGTCCGGGCAGCGCGGCGACGGCCGCGGGCCTCGCCACCGCCATGACGGAACACACAACGCCGAACACGACGCTGAGCACAACGACACGGCGCATCGACAGATCTCCTGAGCGACACCCCGCACGGTTGGCTTGCCGTCCGGGTCCCCACCCATTCGCCGACGGCTAGATTATCCTAACACCCACTTCACACCGATCCAGTCGAACCTGTCCCGAGTCCGTGCTCAGATGAAGTAGCCGAACAGGTCCACGATCGTCTGGGTGGTTCCGGCGTTGTTCAGGACGCTGAACACATGGCCCGACACGTTGGCCACGGCCGCGTTCGGGACAGTCTGGCCGGCCGAAAGGTTCAGCGTCGACGTGTCGGGCGACGGTCGCAGGGTTCCGGGGAACACCTCGAGGTAGGTCGACCTCGTCGCCGCGGTCCCGGTCACGTTGGTCAACAACGCGGTGGCGCCGTAAGGGACGTCGAAGATGCCGGCAGCGTAGAGGCTCATTTCTCCCGCGGCGCCGAGCGCACCGAGACGACCGGCGTTTCCGGTACGGGTATCGGCAATGCGTACCGGCACCGGCAGGGCCACGAACTCCGCGCTGGCCGTGGGGCTGAAGTAGCCGATCACGTCGAGAACGACGTCCACTGGCCCACCCGACCCGGCGATGCAGATCGACCCAGTGCCATCAGGCTTGACGATCGCCATGTTGGCGCGGGTATCCGTCGTGTAATTCAGCGTGGACGAGGTCTTCGAGCAGTCCGGCGAGAGGCTCAACACGCCAGGGTGCTGGCCGCGCGTCGCCGTGACGTTCACGACCACGGCAGATGCGCCCGCAGCCGCTGCCCCGGGGTTCACGTGGATCGTCTGGCCGGCCACGAGCTGACCCGCTCCTGGTCCGGAGCGGGTGTCGAGGACCCGGTTGGCGGGCAGCGGTGCATATTTGCCGGTTTCGGCTGCGGTACCGAAGTAGCCGACCACGTCGACGATGGGATACGTGGTGCCGGCGTCGTTCCGGATGGTGACGGTGCCGCCCGCGCCCAGCTGTGAGACGGCGAAGACCGCGGCCGTCTGACCCCTGCCGAGATTGAGATTCGACGACCCTGACCAGGCAGTCCCGCCGGCGAAGACCGACAGGAAGGTCGTTGCGGACACGCCGGTTCCCGTCAGGTTGATCGCGACCGCCGTCGCGTCGACGGGAAGCCCGGGGACCGGGATCGTCAACGTGCCTTT
>JAODNL010000028.1 GCA_025465405.1 Pseudonocardiales bacterium
CACCTCGTAGGCCGCGACCATGCCGCCGCCGATGCGGGGGATGAGCCGCTGGTAGACGACGCAGCTGAGCGATGCCGCCAGCTGGACGCGGATCTGCGCCTGCTGGTCCGCGGGAAAAACGTCGATCATGCGCGCCAGCGACTGCGCCGTGTCGTTCGTGTGCAGCGTTGCGAACACTAAGTGGCCGGTCTCAGCCACCGTGAGCGCGAAGCGAATGGAGTCGAGGTCGCGCATCTCACCGACGAGCAGGACGTCGGGGTCTTCGCGGAGGACCGAACGCAACGCGTCGGGAAAGGATGCAGTGTCGGTGCCGACCTCTCGCTGGTTGACCGCCGCGCGCTTGTGGTCGTGGACGTACTCGATCGGGTCCTCGACGGTGATGATGTGGCAGGCCCGCTCAGTGTTGATCAGGTCGACTACCGAGGCGAGCGTTGTTGACTTGCCGGAGCCAGTGGGTCCGGTCATGAGGATCAGGCCTTGATGCTGGCGCGCCATGCGCGCGACCACCGGCGGAAGCCCGATCGACTCAAGACTCGGGATGTCCCGCGGGATCATCCGCAGGGCGATGGCGGTGACGCCGCGCTGGGTGAAGGCGTTGCCTCGGATGCGCGCGTTGTCACGCCAGCTGAAGGAGAAGTCGTATTCGCGCTGATCGGCCCAGGCCGCTCGCTGGTCGTCGGTCAGCAGTTCCAGGAGAAGCGCGTCGGTGTCATCCGGCGTCAGCACAGGACCGTCAAGTGGTTCCAGTGAGCCGTTCATCCGGATCTGTGGCCGCATGCCGACGGTCAGCAGCAAGTCAGTGCCTTGCGCGTCCCACAGAATGCCGAGCAGCCGGTCTATCCGTTCGCCGATCATGTGCTGGTCCATGTGCCTTCCCCCCGGTTGGCGTCGTGCATCTTGGTGTGGCGACGGTGGGGAGGGCCGGGGTATCCGGCCCTCCCCAAGGCGTCGACTAGGCGACAGCGCAGGTGTGCGCGACAGCGCCAGTGGTGTCGGTGCTGATGCCCTCGGAGGTGGCAGGTGCTTCCTTCAGGTAATTAGCCGTGACGAGCGCGCCGACCGATCCGGCGTACACGTGCGGATCGCCCTTCGCGTAGAAGGCTTCCTGCGCGATCTCGACGTTCTTGACGTCCGACTTGCAGGCAGCGGCCTTCCCGTCGTTGTTGAACGCGCCGACGGCGAAGACCACGATGCCGGCGAGAACGCCGAGGATGACGATGACGATCAAGAGCTCGATGAGCGTGAAGCCGGATTCGTTCTTCCGGGTCTCACGGATTCGGTTCAACATCTGGATTCCCCCTGTTTGCTGATTTGTATTGCGGAAAAAACGCAATGGGCGTCCCGTAGCCAATTGCGGTATTGCTAAACATGAGCCGCAAACGGGCGAAACAGCCGAAGTCTGCGACGGTGATCCGATCCTCTTGCGGGCCGATTGCATATTGCGGCTGATGCCTGCTAATCGGACTTATTCGCCATGAGGCCGTTGTCTGGGGCACAACGCCCGTGTCGTCCATATCATCTGACGAGCCACCTTGGCGGCGATGCCTCGGTAATTCGCCGATGGGAACGTGCCGGCGGATCGCGCTTCGGAGGGCTGCGCCCCTCCTGACAAATACGCGATGCAGGCGCAGCAAGCACCGCTGGTATTACTGGCATCCGATCCCCCCCGAGAACCAGAAGTCAAACCGCACCGGCTGCCGCTCTTGGTAGCGGCCCCCCGGCCGGTGCGCGAGGCAAATCATTAACTAGGAAGTTATATTTGCGCTAGTCAATGGCGCAAATTCGCGGGGTTGTATATCCGATATGCCCGCTTTCACCAGAAGTTTGGATAGTGTTTAGGACAAAAGTCCCACGTGGGCGTCACGCGAACGACGCGTCGATTCGCCGACTCAGGCTGAGCCGCTCGCCCATGCCGGGCCGCCGAACGGCCTGTCAACGGAGCTGATGCGGCACGATCCGGCGTGTGCCTGGTGACGTGCCGCCGACGCCCACGCTCTTGGATACCGGGGTACCGGAGGACATGCCGATTGCGGGAGCCTTGATCGACAGGCTCGCCGGTGCCGTCGCGGCGATCGGGCTTCTCGATCTCGACGCGCCGGCTCAGGCCCTGGTGATAGCCGTCGACATCGAGAACGTGCGCGGTCGGCCCCGGCCCGATATCGCTCACCTGGCTCGGCCGTGGCGCTGCCGACACCCACAGTCCTGTGCACAGATGTGTAGAGGCCAGCTTGGTGACGGTGTCGACCGACGTAGGGGCGGGTACAACGAGAATCGCCGCCCCGCACCCGTGGGGGTAGCGGGGGGAATCCGAGGGTGCGGGGCGGTGATCTGCCGACTCTCCGGCAGGGCTGAGGCTAGACAGCGGCCAGTCGCGTCCGCGTGAACGGAACGGAAGTCGACCGGGGAAGAGCGGCGCGTTGACTTGACACAAAATTTACTTCCATGGAAGATGATTTGAGTGTGGGCCGATGGCAATCGCGGCCCGGATCTGGTCTGCGGGGGTTGGATTCGAGCTCGGTTGCTTCAAGATTCGCGGGCCTGCGCGGGACGGAAGACGAATGCGGCCCCCTGCAGTATGGAGGCAGGGGGCCGCGTTCTCGTCCTATTCAATTGTATTGGCAACCGGCGGGGGTTCCGGCGGCCGTGTCCGTCGTTGCGTCGTTGCGTGGAGGTGACGGCGGGGGTCGTCCGTCTCCTGACGGCGCTGATCTGTGATCAACAGGACAAAACTAACAGGTACTAAACACGCTGTCTAATCGATCACTCAACTCTTCGCCAGTCGCAGGTGCATCTCGGAGCCGAGGACCACAGCGCTGCCACCACCGCAGGCCGCCACCGCGTTCGTGGGCGCCGGCTCGTGAAACGACTGGAGGCCCCGACGAGTCGAGGCCTCCAGTGCGCAGGCGACTCAGACGTCGTAGTAGAGCTCGAACTCGTGCGGGTGCGGGCGCAGCCGGATCGGGTCGATCTCGTTGGCACGCTTGTAGTCGACCCACGCACC
>JAODNL010000056.1 GCA_025465405.1 Pseudonocardiales bacterium
TTGCTGGTCCACCCACCTAACGAAGGTCGGTGCCGGAAAAGCGACGAACCGGCGTCCCTGTGCGGCTCGAGAACCGCAGCCCTGGTCTCGTCAGCGGCGTGACGGTACTCGTTGATCAGGCCGCCGAGGACTTGCGTTCACCGGACCAAAGAACACCTAACGATCATGCCGAACCCAGGGCGTATGCCGGGCCGCATCATTCGGGTTTTGAGCCCCACACCCGACGGCAGCCGGAATTCGGCCCCGATCCGGGCCGGCGTCAGCCCTTGCGCAGGGCGAAGCGATGGCCCTCGTCGTCGCGGCCGTGGCTCGCGTCGCTGAGCCGGATTTCGTACTTCACCGGCTGCGGATTGAGGCCCGCCTGGCTGCTGAGATCCAGCCGCAGCACCGGATCGGTGAAACTCCACGTCCCGGACACCGTGCCGCCGTGGCCGTTGGCGCGGCGCTCGCCGCTGACCGACCCGTCCGGCTTCAGCTCGACCGCGAACGTGGACGGCTCGAACTCGCTCACCTCGATCGTCCACTTCCCCGCGGCGATCTCGCTCATTGGTTACCCCCTTTTGGCCTTGTATTTCTTCGGTGGCGGACGCACCTGCGGCTTCTGCACGACCGTCATCTCGACGTCTTCGTCGGCCACGATATCCGTGCTGCCCGTCGACGTCGTGGCGGTGGCGTCGGTGCCGCGCTTGGCCTTCTTCAGCGACACGGTCAGCGAATCCGTGCTCGTTTCGATGTCCGGCTCGAGGGCCCGCTTCGCACTCACCTTCTCGGCGTCGTAGTTGTCCGACTGCGTCTGCTGCAGCCACGGCTTGTTCGGCAGGTACGAGGCCACCCAGTAGACGGCGGTGCACGTGAACGTTTCGGGAAACAGGTTGTGCCCGTGGTCGACCAGGTACTCCGTGGCGTCGCATTGCTCGTTGACCTGATCCTCGGTGAAGCCGGAATCGGGTTGTCGGGCCGCCCAGATGTCCCGCAACGACCGCAGGACGTTGGTCTGCAGGAAAGCCGGAAGCTGGTCACCGGATCCGTAGGTGTACTTGGGCTCCACCGTGTACTGCACGACGCGGGGCCGCTCCTTGGCATCGGCGATGGACGGCTTCACCGTCACGACGTGCGTGACGTGCCCGGGCAGGGCCTGGTGATCCCAGCTGACGTTGGACTGGCCGACCTGGGTCGCTCCGGGCATGCGGACGGACGGGTCGCACCACACGAGCACGTCCGCCTGGCTCGGGTGCGGCATCGGCGGCCACTGCGCGAGCGCTCGCTCGTAGTCGAGGGCCAGCCCGCTCGGATTGCTCTGGAACGCGGCCCGGATGGGCTTTTCGACCATGTGGTAATGCAGATCGGTGTTGCTCGCCGCCGTGCCCATGAAGATGTTGCGGGCCTCGTCGTTCGCACCCTCGGTGAAGTCGCCGTTGATCGCGTGCATCGCGGTCGCCGCCTGCTGCTGCCCGGCCCCCCAGACCAGCCGGGGATCGACCTGGCGCAGCCGCCAGATGCCGGTCGGTTCGCCCGGGGCCGAGTTGCCTCCGGTGTTGTTGACCATGTGCTCCATGTTCACCGAGTTGCCGGTCGTCCCGCCCTCGGAGTAGCTGAGGCCGTGGAAGAGCAGCTGATCCATGCGCATGCCCTCGACCGAGGCCGCGACCGGCGTCAGATCGCTGAACGGGGTGAACAGCAGTCGACGGATCGTGCGGCGGGAGGCGTGGTCGTCGCCCTGCAGGGTGTGCGTGACCTCGTGGGCGAGCACGGTCATCCCCTGGTCGGTGTCGGTGTCGGGTAGGCCGTCACGGAAGTAGATGTCCGAGCCGAGGGTGAACGCCTGGGCCTGCATGCTGCGGCTGAGCCTGCCCGCGTCGGATCCGGTGTGGACGCGGACTGCGCCGAGGTCGGCCCCGATCACCGGCTCCAGCTGCCGCCGCAGAGGGGACGGCAAGGCCTGCCCCGCCCCCTTGGAGCGGGCCAGCAACGCGGTCAGCCCGGACGGCAGCGGGCCACCGTCCGGGCCGACCGTCGAGCCGTCGGCAACTGGCTGGAACGCTCGTCGGACCGGGCCACCGGCGTGGACGTGCCGCGCCGGCAAGGGGATCTCGGCCACCCGCGCGTGCCGGCGGCGCAGCCGCGAGACGACCGCGGCGGCCGTCCGGTCGGCCTCGTGCTCGGCCGGATCGTCGGCTCGTCCGACCTCGATCGCCGCCTCGGCCGAGGGGACGGCCAACCCGGCCAGGGGCAGCGCTGACCGCGCGGGAAAGGCGACGGCCGCATCGGGCGCGGGTCCCGCACTCACCGCGGGCGCAGTGGTCTGCCCGAGTGCGAGATCAGGTGCGGTCATTGAGGGTAACTCCGTCGGCCGATCGGACTGCCGGTAGCAGACTATCGATCTTGAGTGGCGCCGGGGAAGGGGTCAGCCGGGTCGTCATCCCGATCATCGGCCGGAAGCCATCGAGTACGACATCGGCACGATCGAGAGTGAGCTAGTAAGCCGGGCCGAGTTCTATTTCGAGGGTCCAGATCTAGAGCCTCCGGATTGGCGACAGGACAGTCCAGTGATCCTTCTGCCGGGCGAGCCCAAGGAGATCGGATGCTGCGATACTCGGGCTCACAGAGGGAATAGCGAGGAAGTGGGGCGGCGGCACAGAGCCGTGGACCATCGTGCGCCTGACGCTTGATTAGGTAGTAATCCTCGGCGCGTTCCGGGCAGCGCGACTCTTGCTGTTTACGTCCGGCGTGCCGATTCACTTGCGGCGTGCCGATTCACGACCGGTGATCCCCGCGCCACGAGGCGCCGTTCACGACCTCCAGCCCATGTGGCGCCGTAACCGGACCGTCGGGCCAGACGCCTGCACAGCAGCTCGGCCGGCCGGGCGGCGCCGGCCAAGCGCGACGGTCGGCGGGGAGGTCGGTTCGGGGCACCGCTGCGGCAACCGACCAGTTCGGGCGGGTGATCGCGCCGGCCGGGACCCCCCGCGGCGAAGCCGACCTCCTCGACACCCGCGGCGGTTCGCACCCGCTGCTGCCAGGCAATGCAGCCCCGCCAACCGTCATCGGCTCGGCCCCAACTGACGAGCCGGACGTTGCGCGGCAGCCTGTTCAGGTGCACCGCCATCCCGTACAAGTCATCCCCGACATGCCGACTCGTCCGACTGGCCTCGGACCCGAGACCGTCGACATCCCACCGACGCACCGCGTCAACGGGCCACCCGCTGCGGTATCCGAATGTGCAGTGCTCCTACCTGCCCTGCTCGTGCGCGTTCACCGAGACGGGCGATCTAGGGCATTTGTTCTGGCGTTGTTCGACTTGCGGGGAGGTCAATCGGCGAGGGTGCCGAGAGAAGGCTTCGCTCACAGCGCTCGGACATCGGCTCCAGGAATCCCTGGCGTTCCCGTCGGTAAGGTGCCATGTCGAGTCCTTCGCGTCACGGGCGCAGGGGTAACCGACGAGAGCGTCCGGTTCACCCTAAAGACGAAGAAGCGAAAGGGTCGTACAGGTACATAGGACGACCAGGGCGCCGCGGGAGGCCGCACAAGACGGTATCGATGCGCTCGACGTCGAGGCCATCGACAGCCCCCGTGACCCGCAGCTGGTGTGTCTGGCCGCGGTGGGTACGGCAGCCCTCACCGCCGGCCATCGGCGCACCATCGACGCCATCGTTCCGCTCGCTGATCTGGACTCCCCCAATTTCGTGAAGGCATGCACTATGAGGAGTAGTCATGCCGAAAGAAACCAGGCGCAAGTTCGATCCGGAGTTTCGCGAGGGTGCGGTCCGGGTCTGGCGCGAGACGGGTAAGCCGATTGCGCAGATCGCTCGTGATCTTGGGGTCAACGAGGGGACGCTCGGGAACTGGATCGCGAAGGACCAGGCGGGCCGGGACGGCTCCGAGGGCCTGTCGCGTGATGATCTTGCCGAGCTGAAGCGGCTGCGGGCCGAGAACGCGGAGCTGCGGATGGAACGTGATGTCCTCAAGCGCTCCGTGGTCCTGTGGGTGAAGGAGGCGACGAAGTGAGCGTGGCACGCTTCATCGCCGACCAGAGGACGTTCTACCGCGTGCCCGTTGCGGTGTGCTGTGCGATTCTCGGCCTCAGCGCCGGCTGGTTCTACAAGTGGGTCAAGGCGCCGGTCACTGCGCAGCTCGCGCGGCGTCGGGAGCTCGATGCGAAGGTGCGGGAGCTGTTCGACGCGAGCGAGCGCACCTATGGTTCGCCGCGGATCCATCGTGACCTGCTCGAGGCCGGCTGGTCGGTGGGTGAGAACACCGTCGCCGAGTCGATGAGCCGGCAGGGCCTGTACGGTCGCAAACCCAAACGCCGTAAAGGGTTGACGAAGCAGGACCGGGCTGCGGCGAAGTTCCCCGACCTGCTCAAGCGGGACTTCACCGCACCGGCGCCGAGCCTGAAATGGTGTGGGGATATCACCGAGATTCCGACCGGTGAGGGCAAGCTCTAACCTGGCCACCGTGATCGACCTGTACTCGCGGCGGCTGCTGGCCTGCCCGATCAGCGAGCATCCCGACGCGCCGCTGTGCATGGACGCGATCAAGATCGCCGCCGCGGTGCGTGGCGGACGCGACAAGATCAAGGGCGTCATCTTCCACACCGACCGCGGCTCGACCTACACCGCACACGATTTCACGCATCTGTGCAAGGAGAAACTCGGCATCCGGCAGTCGATGGGCCGCGTCGGCTCGTGCTTCGACGCCGCCGCCGAGTCGTTCTTCTCC
>JAODNL010000062.1 GCA_025465405.1 Pseudonocardiales bacterium
CGTCGAGGCCAACCCCCACCCGGCGTAACCCTCCCGGGCGTCGAACTCCGCGATCAGCAGCAGCCACCGACCCGTCGCCGCCGCCAATCGACCGGCCAGCCCGACGATCCGAGACCCCAACTCATCCACCGACAGTCCGTCACCGGCAACCCCCGACGGCACCGGCACCAACACCGGCACCCCAGCAGAAACCGTTGCCGCACAAGCCGAATCCGCGAGCGTCATACCGCGACGCTAACGCCCACCTACGACAATTCCGGACCCGCCCAGAAGCCACGGGCACCAACTGCGCGTGGTCATCCTCCGTCCGGGGTTCGGCGCCCCACATCGGGCGTCGGGCCGCCGACCCTCGAACGAGGGAGCGGTCGGAGCGCTAACTAGCGTCCTGCCGCGCGCGAACGGCAGCGCGGATCTGGGCGATGTTGTCGCGCAGCATGTCCGACACGAGCTCGTCGGTGCGCGGGTCGGCGAGCACCTCGAGCAGCACCCGCAGCGTCGTCTCGCTGGCCTCGTTGATGATCCGGTCGTGGAACGGAAGCAGCCCGATGTGCCGTGCGGTGGGATCCTCCTTGATCTTCTCCGCGACCATCTGCTTGATCTCCTCGTGATTCTCCTGCAGAGCCGAGGCGATGTTGCGCGTGTAGTGCCCCGTCTGCAGGACGTCGGCGACCTCGTCCAGCACCGCGATCGTGATCGGGCGCTTGATCACGTCGATCACGTTCTCCGAGGCGCGGTTGATCAACCGAACGACGAACGGTTCGCGCAGGCCCAAGCGCACCAGGAACCGCCCGACGAAGCCCGCGGCGATCGACAGCACGATCGCACCGCCGACGATGATCAGCACAAGACTCGTCGTACTCACGCCGAGCCCGCGATTCGCTCGCTCATGCCGATGATCCTGCCGTCATCACCCGAGATTCGTCGTCACCGTCGGCAGCCCGCGTGGCGCGCCGTGCTCGATCAGGCGTAGCAGCGCGTCGGTGTCGAGGTGTCCGGCGACGAGATCACCGAGCGCGTCCAGGCGCTGCTCGCGCAGCGCGGCGAACGAGGTGGCCGGTGCCGGGACGAAGCGCCGCGCGGAGGCCGACGCGATCTGGCGGAGGTACGCGCGCCGGAACCCGTCGTTCTCGAACACGCCGTGCCAGCTCGTTCCCCACACCGGACCGGCGACGCAGCCGTCGAGAAACGGCTCGCCGCCCTCGACGGTGACGACGCCGTGGTGGATCTCGTAGCCGACGACGTCCTCGCCGAGCGCCCGACCGCGCGGGCGGCGCAGGGTCTTGTGCGCGACGAATTCCACCCGCGCCGGCAAGAGGTCGAGCGCAGGGACGACGCCGGCGCGGCTCTCGACGTCGTCGTCGATCATGCGCGCCAGCATCTGATAGCCACCGCAGATGCCGATCGTCTGACCGCCGGCGGCCGCGCGTCGCACGATCGCGTCGGCGAGACCGATGGAGCGCAACCAGGCCAGGTCGCTGACCGTGGCGCGGGTGCCGGGCAACACCACCAGGTCGGCGTCGGCTACCTGCTCGGGTCGGGTGACGAGCCGTACGACGACGCCCGGCTCGGCCGACAGCGCGTCGATGTCGGTGACGTTCGACAACCGCGGCAGCCGCACGACGGCGACGCGCAAGGTCTGCTCCCCCACCGGCGGAAGCGAGGCCGTGGGGCGTGAGTCGAGATCGAGGGAATCCTCGACATCGAGCCACAGACCCGGCAGCCACGGCAGCACGCCGAGCGTGGGCCGGCCGGTCATCGACGTCAGCATGTCGAGGCCGGGCGCGAGCAGCCGGTGATCACCGCGGAACTTGTTGATCACAAAGCCCGCGATCAACGCCTGGTCCGCGGGCGAAAGCACGGCCAGCGTGCCGAACATCGACGCGAAAACCCCGCCCCGATCGATGTCGCCGACGATGATCGTCGGCAGGTCGAGCGCCCGCGCCAGACCCATGTTGGCGAGGTCCCGGTCGCGCAGGTTGATCTCGGCCGGGCTGCCGGCGCCCTCGCACACCACGACGTCGTACCGGGCCCGAAGCTCCGCATAAGACTCGAGAATCGTCCGCTGCAGCAAGGGTTTCAGGTCGCGGTAGCTCAGGGCGTCGACGTCGGCCACCGGCCGGCCGAGCAGCACCACCTGCGAGTGCGTGTCGCTGCCCGGCTTGAGCAGCACCGGGTTCATCCGCGCGTCCGGCTCGATGCCCGCCGCCGCGGCCTGCATGGCCTGGGCCCGGCCGATCTCGGCGCCGTCCGGGGTGACGAAGGAGTTGAGCGACATATTCTGGGCCTTGAACGGCGCGACCCGGACCCCCTGCCGGGCCAGCCAGCGGCACAGCCCGGCGGTGAGCACGCTCTTCCCAGCGTCCGAGGTGGTCCCGGCGATGAGCAACCCACCCTTCACGAGCAGATCCTGGTGAGGGTCCTGAGAGGGGGAATCCTTCTGGCGGCGGTCACCCCACGACCTTAGGCACGACAGCCGCACCCCACCAACCTGCACGCGCTAGGCCACCCCCGGCCCCTAAGCTAGGGTTCACAAGCTCTCAAGCCGACCTCGCGGAGCCACCAACCCGGCTCCACTCTGTGTCCGGCACGTGACCTTGACCATGCACAATAAGGTGTCCGGCGCCTGTAGCTCAGATGGATAGAGCGGCTGCCTTCTAAGCAGCGGGTCGCGGGTTCGAATCCTGCCAGGCGCACGCAAAGGTCTTCACGTTTGACCTGGCACTACCTTCACGTTTGCCTCCGGCCCGCCGGCACTCTCGCTGACGCTTCATGCCGAGCGGGCCAAACCCGCGCGCCGGTCGGCTGGCCACGGCGTGATCGCGGCGGCCCAGGCCGGGACCGAGATGGCTCCGGTCCAGATCTGTGCCAGATGCCTTCCGTTTGCCGATTGCCCAGATCCGGCCGCGAGGCCATGATCTGACCATGCTTGCCGAGCCCACAGCGTATGAAGCGCGTTATCAGTGGACGCCATTTATCAGATGGGCGATCGCAGGTGACGTTGCGGTCGTCCTCATCGGCGCACTGCTGCCCATGCCGTTGGTCATCCGCGTGCTGGTCATTGTGGTCTTCGGCTACTTCGGGCTGGTCTCCCTCACCCTCGTGCTTAGCCGGAGGATCGCCTTCCGGGCAGATCAGACTGGCATCACTCTGGGCGGCGGACCATTCCGTTACCGCTCTACGACCTGCTTCTTCCCTTGGGCTGATATCAGGCGGATCATCATCTGGCAACGTCACATACCCTGTACGATCTGGCGCTGGACGTTGTTCTCGATCCCGGTCCGCTACATCGGCCTGCAGCGCCACACGAACGCCCCTCACATATCCCGCGATGGAACCGGACGCCTGGACCGGCCCGGATTCACAGCCCCGATGCCAGGCATCGCGGCAGGGGCGGCGCGGAATATCACCGCCTGGATGCTCAACACCGACCAGCTCACTGCGGCCTTGGCCGCCTATGCCCCGAACGTGCCAGTCGAGCCTGGGAACGGCAGCACAGCAGCGCTGTAGTTATCGTGCGGCAG
>JAODNL010000083.1 GCA_025465405.1 Pseudonocardiales bacterium
AGGGCGCGCGTGAGCAGGCCTTGCGCGCGTTCCGCTCCGGCAAGGACGACGTCCTGGTCGCCACCGACGTCGCCGCCCGCGGCCTGGACGTCGACGGCATCACGCACGTGATCAACTACCAGGCGCCGGAGGACGAGATGACCTACGTCCACCGAATCGGCCGCACTGCGCGCGCCGGGGCGTCGGGCAACGCGATCACGCTCGTCGACTGGGACGACCTGCCGCGCTGGAAGCTGATCTGCGACAAGCTGGACCTCCCTCTCCACGAGCCGGCCGAGACCTACTCCACGTCCCCGCACCTGTACCTCGAGCTGGACATCCCGACTGAGGTGAAGGGCACCCTGCCACGTGGCGAGCGCACGCGCGCCGGCCTGGATGCCGAGGAGATCGAGGACCTCGGCGGACGCGACGCGAAGCGCGGCGCGCCCCGGCCCGCACGCCCCGGTACCCGAAGCGGCTCCCGCGGCGCAGAGGACCGCGGCGCAGAGCGAACGGGCGAGCGAGCCAGCCGGCCGGCTAGATCGGCCGCCGCCCGCCCCCGTCGACGTACCCGGGCCGGCGCACCGGTCGACGGACCCGACGGCACTGAGGCGACCGCCGCGGCGGCGGACCAGATCGGCGGTACGGACGCCGCAACTGCTCCACGAGCACCCCGCCGGCGGCGTCGGCGGGGCGGCGGCACTGGCGGTGGCGCCGTACCCGCTGCGGGTTAGCCACAGCGGGATAGGCCAGGATTGGCCCGTGACGGTCGACGAGTCCCGCGCGGAGCAGCCCCCGGACCCCGCCCAGCCCGACTCGGCACCGTCCCCTGGGCAGCCGACGTCGGGGCAGCTCGCGCTGGAGCGTTACCGCAAGTCGATGCGCCGCTGGCGGCTCGTTTACCTCGGCGCGATCCTGGTGGTCGTCGCCGCCCTCGCCACCTGGGTGGGCGTCGCCTGGTCGCGGGGCGAGATCGCGCACACCACGCTGAAGACCGCCGGGACACCGGCTGCGTCGGTCAGCCCGCAGACACCGTCGGCCACCCTCACCGAGGCCTGGCACACCGATGACCGCACCGCGATCGGCACGCCGTACTGGGGCGGCACGGTGGTGACGTTCTCGAACGACAGCGTCCGGGGCCGCAATGGGGCCAGCGGCGCCATTACGTGGTCCTACACGCGCACCGACCGGACGGTCTGCCAGGCCATCCAGGACCAGGGCGTGACGATCGCGATCTTCGAACTGCACGGCAATTGTGATCAGGTCACGGCGCTGGACTCGGCGACCGGCCAGCGGAAGTGGACCCGGACGCTCGACAAGGACGGCCAGCCGGTCAACGGTCACCCGACCTACTCCGTCGGCCAGTACACGGTCCTCGTCACGACGCCCACGGTCGTCTATGCCATCGATCCGGGCGGTGGGCTCGATCGGTGGACGTTCAGCCAGTCCGGCTGCACCATCCGCAGCGCGGTGATCGGCAGCCAGGGTGCACTGATCAGCCAGCTCTGTGACACGCCGAACTGTGCCGGGCTGAAATTCTGCGGCAAGGGCGAGCAACTCTTGCTGCGCGACGGCTCGGCCTCGCGAAGCGACGACGACAAGAACAAGGCAAACCCCGACCAGATCAAATGGAACCTGGTCGGCACGCGTGCCGTGCCCGCGTCGGCGGATCAGCTGATCTCCGCCGTCGACCCGGCCACGAACGAGCTGCGCGTACTCGACGTCACGAAGGGAACGCTCCTGCATCGGCTATCGCTGCGCGGCACCGCGACGGGCGACATCGCGCAAGTTGCGACCGCTCGCGCCGAACTGCTCTGGATCAGCGGCTACACGTATTCCGTCGAGCTCACCGGCGCGGACTTCTTCTGGATGGCCTCGACCCCCGGGCCACCGAGCGTCACGCCGCTGCCCGGGGCGCCCGCCGGCTCCAACGATCTCAACCAGTCCTCGGTGACGGCCGCCGGGTCGGGCGCAATCGTGCTGCTCGATCCCGGGACCGGCAAGGTCACGCGGACGTTCTCCGTCGGCGCGATCCCGGCCGGTAGCCGGGTCTACTCGTTCGGCCCCGGCTTCGTCGTCGCGGGTGATGCGACGGCGGTGTACCGATGACGAGCCTGGCACAGCTGGCGCTCGGCACGAGCCGGCGCGTCACGATCCCGACCCCCACCGGCCCGATCGCCGCGCTGCAGGCGGGTGCCGGCGACGTGGCGGACATCCTGCTCGTGCCCGGGTACACCGGCAGCAAGGAGGACTTCGGGCCGCTGATGGACCCGATCGCCGACGCCGGCTTCCGGGTCACCGCGATCGACCTCCCGGGCCAGTTCGAGTCGGCGGGACCGGATGATCCGGCCGCCTACACGCCGATCGCGCTCGGTGCGTCCGTTCGGGCCGTCGCCGATGAGCTGGGCGCTCCGGTACATGTGCTCGGGCACTCGTTCGGCGGCCTGGTCGCGCGCGCCGCGGTCATCGCCGATCCGAGCGCGTTCGTCGACCTCGTGCTGATGAGCTCCGGACCGGCCGCGCTCGGCGGGGCGCGCCGGCAACGTATCGAGCTGCTCGCGCCGCTGCTGCCCGTCGCCGGGCTGGCCGGTGTCTACGCGGCGATCCAAGCCGCCGATGCCGGCGTCATCGAACCGTCGCGGGAGCTCGCCAGCTTCCTCGAGCGCCGTTTTCTCACCGGCCACCCGGCCATGCTCCAGGGCATGGGCGACGCGCTGTGTGCGGAGCCGGACCGGGTCGCCGAACTCCTCGCGACCGGCATGCGCTGCCTCGTCGTGCACGGCGCGGACGACGACGCCTGGCCGCCGGGCGTGCAGGCCGGGATGGCCGCGCGTCTCGGAGCTGCCTACGCCGTCGTTACCGGCGCCGCGCACTCGCCAGCCGTCGAGAGCACCGCACCGACCGCGGCGGTGCTAATCGACTTCTGGCGGGCGACGCGCTGACCGCGACAGCTCGTCAATCTGCTGACGATGCTGCCGCCGTGCAGCGTGCCGCTCGTTCGGATGACGACCCTGCTCCGGCCGTCGTTGACGAGCGCCACCGGGCGAAGAGGACGGATGCGCATCGGGCTCTTTCGACTCGTGAGGGCCGGTTCAGGTCCGATTCCAACCACCAACGGCTGATTCGGCCCCACGCCCGTCACCACGCCCGGCGACAATGTGTGTCAGGCTACTAACACGGATTTGACATGTCAACCGGAGTGGGACCCTGACGTCATGACCGAATCGGATCTCGGCTACTTCGGACCGGGCAGCGTGACCTGGAGGATCCACCGCGAGCCGTTGTCGCTCGTCGGCGGGTTGCGGGCGCTGCTGCTGCAGGCGCTGCACCCCGATGCGATGCGGCTGCTCTACGCCTCGTCGAAGTTCCAGGACGATTCGTGGGCCCGGCTGCAGCGCACCGCCGGCTACGTAGCGACGGTGACGTTCGCAGCCACGGCCGCCGCGGACGAGGCCGCCGAGCGCGTGCGGGCCGTGCATGCCCGGCTCGGCGTCACCGACCTCGAGCAGCTCGCCTGGGTGCACGCCTGCGAGGTCGACTCCTTTCTGTCCGCGGCGCGCGCCAGCGGCGTGCGGCTGAGCCGCACCGACGCCGACCGCTACCTGGTCGAGCAGGTCCGCGCCGCGACGCTGGTCGGCGTGCCGGAGCACCTCGTGGCGCGCACTGTCGAGGACCTCGCCGCCTACTTCGCGCGGATGCGGCCACGGCTGGCCATGACCGAGGAAGCGCTCGAGGCGGCCCGCTACGTGGTCGCTCCGCCGCTGCGGGTTCCCGGTCGTTACGTGCTGCCGGCGCGGGCCGGCTGGTCCACGGTCTCGTCGCTGGCGGTCGGGCTGCTGCCCGGCTGGGCGCGCCGCATGTACCGGATCCCTCCGGCACCCGGAGCCGGGGTCGCGACCTCGGCGGGGATGCGGGCCCTGCGCGGTGCCGTCCGCGCGCTCCCCGCACGGTGGCGGGAGGGCCCGATGTACCGCGACGCCAAGGCCCGGGCTGCGCTCAGCTGACGTCGACCTGGGCGAGCCCGGCCCAGGGATCCACGCGGACGGACGCCGCCTGGCCCTCCGGGCAGTGCGCGCGGAAGTCGCACCACGAGCAGCTCGGACGCGGGACCGGCGGGAAGACGTCGTCGGGATGCGCACCAGCGGCGAGCGTGTCGGTCGCTGCCACGATGTCCTCGGCGGTCGCTTCGGCGCGGGCGAGGTGCCGCGCGAGCGAATCGTCGCTGTGCTCGAAGGCGGCCACCCGTCCGGACGGTAGATGGTGCAGCTCGACGCGACGGCAGTCCCGGCGCAGGGTCCGGCGGGTTGCCAGCACGTACAGCGCGAGGGCCTGCGACCCGCGCGCGTCGTCGCCGGTGAGCTCCTGCCGGCCGGTCTTGTAGTCGACCACGACCAGTTCCGCGCCGCGGTCGTCGATGCGGTCGACGCGACCGCTCATCGCCAGTCGGCCGGATGTCGCGGCGACCGTGCGCTCGACGCCGACCGGTTCGGTGTCAGGGTCGGCCTGCTCGGCGAGATACTGCTCGACCCACTGCCGGGCGATCTCCCGCCACTGCGCCGACTGGGCCTCGTCACGGAAGCCGTTGGACGTCCAGTTGCGCTCCACCAGCCGGCCCCCGGCCGCCGGGGTGCGCTGGGAGCGGTCCTGCCGCCACCACAGGCTCAGCGCCAGGTGCACGACGGCGCCGACGGTGTTGTGCGCCCACGGCAGGCCGCGCTGCGGCGGGGGACGCTCGAGGTAGCTGAACCGGTAGCGACGCGGACAGTCGAACGCGGCCAGTCGGGACGGCGTGCACGAGAACAGGCGGGTGGGCATGCCGCGGAGCACCATCTGCTCCGGCGGGGGTGCCGCCGGCAGCGCGTCGGCCATCACGAGCCACCGCTGAAGTCGCCGCCGCCGCCGCCTCCCCCTCCGAAGTCGCCGCCACCCCCTCCGAAGTCCCCGCCGCCGCTACCGCCGCCGAAGTCCCCGCCGCCGTAGCCGCCGGAGTCCGAGTCCTGCCCCGAGTCCTGCCCGGCGTCGTACCCGGCGTCGTAGCCCGCGCCGTAGCCCCCGCCGCCCCATCCGCCGCCGAAGATTCCGCCGCTGAGCACGCTGCCGAGCAGCAGCGTCTCCCAGAATGGCACCTGGTACCACCCGCCGGGAACGCCCCAGCCCCCGCCGAAGTAGTACGGCGCGCCCGGGGTGTAGCTCGGATAACCCTGGAACTGCTGGCCCTGGACGTTGACCTCCCGCGGCTCGTCGAGCTGCTCCTGCGCGGTCTCGTCGATCGGCGGCAGCTCCGGACCTGGATCCAGTCCGAGCGCCTGCCGCGCGGCGCCGGTCGCGTGCAGGCCCTCGAGCACCGTCCGGCGGGCCGCCGCGTACTCGTCGACGGTCCGGGCCGTGGCCAGCTGTGAACCGGCCGAGTTGAACCGCTCGGACGCGTCGGCCATGGCCTGCCGAGCCTTGGGATCATCGCCCGGATCCAGCGTGTTGATGTCGCTGGCCAACCGGTCGTAATACGGCATGATCTTGGCCCGCGCGACGTCCAGCTCGCGCCGGCGACGCCGGCGGCGCGCCAATACCAAGCCACCGACCCCGACAACCCCGAGGGCGGCGATGCCGCCGATCCAGGCCCACACCGTGCCCGCGCCGGAACCCTGATGGCCCTTCGACGCGCCGACCGCCGTGAACTTGCAATGTCCGGTGTCCACCGGGCCAGCGGCCAGCCGGCCGACGAAGTCCTCGATCGTCGGAGTGAGGTTCGAGCCGTTCTGCAGCTCGCTCGCGTGGGCGTCGGCGGCCGCCTGAGCCTGGGCGTCGGCGAACCCCGGACAGTACCGCGACGAGGCAGCCCGGAAGCTGCTCGGACCGTCGCCAGTAACCGTGATGACGCCGATCGTCAGCAGGTTGTGCGGCCCGGCACCCAGCGCGGAGCCGATCGCGTTCGCGAGCGTGATCGCACGCCCGGCCGAGTCCGGCAGTACCGCGATCTTGACGTCGGACGGCAGCACGCGGGCAACGGAGGCCTGGTCGACTTTCGCACCGTTCGCGGTGGCTCCCGGGTCGACGTACAGGCTCGCCGAACGCAGCCGCGTGACGGCTTCGCTCAGCGGGTCGGCGCTGGCCGACGGGGCTAGGGCCGCGAACATCACGAAGGTGAGAACCGCGGCCCCAGCCAGCTGCCGCAGTCTGATCCGGCTCACCTGCGTCACGTTAGCCGGACAACGCGACACCATGGCGCTACGACCCGACCGGGCGGCGGGCCGACGGCAGCGCCAGCAGCCGTTCGTACGCCTCGGGTCGCGTCGTGCAGGCGCCCAGACGGGTCACTTTGTTGGTGCCGTGATAGTCCGAGGACCCGGTCCCGATCAGGCCGAGTTCGCGGGCCAGGGCGGCGACCTTCGCGCGGTCGTCGGCGTCGTGGTCCGGATGATCCACCTCCAGGCCCACCAGACCCGCCTCGGTCATCGCGGCGACCACGTCGTCGCCGACGACCGGCCCGCGCCGGTGAGCGAACGGATGCGCAAAGACCGGCAGCCCGCCCGCCGCACGGATCAGCCGCACCGCATCGAGAACGGGCATGTCGTCCTTGCGCACGTAGTACTTCTGTCGCGACGACAGCAAGTGAGTGAACGCCGCGTCGACGTCAGGCACCACGCCGGCTTCGACGAGCGCGCGGCCGATGTGCGGCCGCCCCACCGTGCCGCCGCGAGCCAGCTCGCTGACTCGCTCCCACGTCACCGCGTATCCGTCGGCCGCGAGATTCTCCACGATCCGCCGCCCCCGGGAAAGGCGGCTGTCCCGCAGCCGCGCCCGCTCGGCGCGCAACTCGGCGTGGTCGGGGTCGAACAGGTAGCCGAGCAGGTGCAGGCTGATCAGCCGACCGTCCGGCTCGACGTGGAAGCAGGAGAATTCGGCACCGGGGACGATCGTGAGCCGGTCGGGCCGGGCGGCGAGTGCCTCAGCCCAGCCGCCGGTGGTGTCGTGGTCGGTTACCGCGACAACGTCGAGGCCTGCGGCCACGGCAGCGGCGACGAGTTCGCTCGGGGAATCCGTCCCGTCCGAGGCGGCGGTGTGGGTATGGAGGTCGATGCGCACCCCGCCGACCCTACGGCGGCCCGGGCGGCCTGATCCTCGGTAGCGGGGCAGTCGCGTAGTCCTGTGGCTGGTCATCGGGATCGAGGTCCGCGGCGGTGCCGAAAACCGCTTTGCGGACCTCCAGGTAGAACGCATGGGGCCGGGCCACGGTCTCCAGAATGCGCACGTCCGGATGCTGACCTGGTGCCTCGAGTTCGATCGACCCGTAATTGAGGATCTTGCCGAGCACGCTCTGCTCCAAGACGGCACCGGAGATGCGGTCCAGGCGTAGCGATGCCTCGCTCTTGGTCGTCTCGGGCACGCCGCGAACCCGGATGATCCGCCGTCGGGTCACGATGATCCACTCGGCTCGCCATGTCTGCCAGCGCAGGAAGCCCACAGCGCCCAGGACGAGTGCGAACAGCCAGGCCATCGGGTTCGGCGCGAACACCGCGGCGACCAGAAGGAGGAGAAGTGCCGCAGTGAGGATCTTGTGCGGGCGCCGGAG
Source organism: Pseudonocardiales bacterium (assembly GCA_025465405.1). Lineage (GTDB taxonomy): Bacteria > Actinomycetota > Actinomycetes > Mycobacteriales > Jatrophihabitantaceae > RYN-117. Next base: position 7,550 of record JAODNL010000083.1, read on the forward strand.
CAGGACGATCCAGTGGTGCTGAGCGCGGGCGAGCACCGGCAGTTCGGACGGCAGGAAGGCCGGCATGACGTTGAGGTTACGACGAGAGCTTGTTGACGAAGTTGCCGACTCCGTGTGCGACGTTGACCGCCGTGTGCCAGGAGCTGTGCACGATGTTGGCCGCTTGATCCGGCGAGGTCATCATGTAGAAGACCAGGAAGATAACCACGACGCCTCCGATGACGAGCTTCATGGCGCCTCCTCCTGATACCCGGGCATGCCAGTGCGGCGCGCCCCGAAATGCATTCATACCGCGCGGACCGGCCGGGTCCTTGGAGCCGCGCCGACGCGCTGAAGGGGAGTCGCAGTGACGCTACGCCAGCCTTGCGCGGGCGCGATCGTCTTCGACGATCAGCGCCGGCTGTTGTTGATCAAACGAGGCCGGCCGCCGTCGCAGGGTTCCTGGTCGGTGCCCGGTGGGCGCTGCCGACCCGGCGAGGCGGAGCGCGACGCCTGCGCGCGGGAGGTCGTGGAGGAGACCGGCCTCGTGGTACGCGTGCTGCATCTCGCCGGGCGCGTTGAGCGGACCGGACCGGCGGGTGAGGTGTTCGACATCGCCGACTTCGTATGCGAGGTGCTCGGCGGTTCGCTGCGTGCCGGCGATGACGCCGACGAAGCGCGTTGGGCGACCCGGGACGAGCTGGCCAGCCTCGAGTTGGTGCCTGGCCTGCTCGACGCGCTGTCGGGATGGGGGCTGCTGCCCCGCGTTGGCTAGCCGCGGGGTACTGGCTCCGGCCGGCCCGGCTGCTCGCCGCCACGCGCGTCGATGTACTCCTTGGTCGGGACCATCACCTTGCGTCGAAAGATGCACACGACGGTGCCGTCCTGCTTGTAGCCGATCGTCTCGACATGAACGATGCCGCGGTCGGACTTGGACCTCGACGGGGTCTTGTCAAGCACGGTCGTCTCGCCGTAGATCGTGTCGCCGTGGAACGTCGGCGCGACATGGCGCAGCGACTCGATCTCGAGATTCGCGATCGCCTTGCCGCTGACATCCGGCACCGACATGCCCAGCAGCAACGAGTAGACGTAGTTGCCGACAACGACGTTCTTGCCGAAGTCGGTCGTCTTCTCCGCATAGTTCACGTCCAAGTGCAGCGGGTGGTGGTTCATGGTCAGCAGGCAGAACAGGTGGTCGTCGTACTCGGTGACCGTCTTGCCCGGCCAGTGCTTGTAAACCGCGCCGACTTCGAACTCCTCGTAGTACCTGCCGAACTGCACGTTGTCTCCTCGAAGGCGTCTCTGCTGTGTCGCCGGATTGTCCCGCGCCGGTGGCGTCGACGGGCCGGAATGTGGCCGAAGCCAAGTGTCTCGGCCCCATCAGTGCATGCCGCACAGCGCATGCTGCACAGCGCATGCCGCACAGCGCATGCCGCACAGCGCATGCCGCACAGCCCATGCCCCACAGCGCATGCCGCACAGCCCATGCCGCACAGCCCATGCCGCACAGCGCATGCCGCACAGCGCATGCCGGACCGGGCGGCTACTGGCTATGACGGGACGGACGCCAGCCGGACACGCGTCAGCCGAGCACGCGTCAGCCGAGGTT
>JAODNL010000086.1 GCA_025465405.1 Pseudonocardiales bacterium
CGGTCGTATGACCCGGTCTCAGATCGCTCAGCGCATCCGCCAGCGTCGCGCCGTACCCGATCTTGTCGCCGTAGGACACCAGCACGCGTTGCAACGTCGGATAGGACGATTGGACATAGAGCGGCTCGACGTACAGGAACGTGCCGCCCACCGGAAGGGTCAACAGGTTGCCGTGGATAATCGACGACTGACCCTGATTGAGCAGAGAGATGTCCTTTGATATCTGGGTATTCGTCTTGAACACGTTGGCGATCTGCTGTGGGCCCTGGATCGCCCCGTTGTTCGTCACGACCCGGACCGTGATCTTCCCGTAGTTCGGCCCGGGATCGCTGTTCGCGGAGATGAACGCGGCAAGGTTGGGTGAGTTGTTCACCATCATCGGTGTCGTCAGCTGGAACTCCGGCGTCGAGCCATTGCCCCCAGGCGCGTCCGCGAGCACGTAATACGGCGGCTGGTCACCCGAAGTCGCGTTCGGGTCGACCGGCACGGTCCACTTGTCACGCACGTTGTAGAACGTCACCGGGTCCGTGACGTGGTACTGCTCGAGCAGCGCGCGCTGCACGTCGAAGAGGTCCTCTGGGTAACGGACGTGTTGGCGGATGACGTCCGGCATGGCCGACGCCGGCTTGACGGAACCCGGGAACGCCTTCATCCAGGCCTTGAGCACCGGATCGGAGTTGTCCCACTGGTACAGCGTCACCGTGCCGTCGTAGGCATCGACGGTTGCCTTGACCGAGTTGCGGATGTAGTTGATCTGGCGGTTGGCCTGATCCTTCGACAGCGACGTGCCGGTGAGATCTGACAACGACTGCCGCTGGGAGTAGGGGTAGTTCGCCATCGTCGTGTACGCGTCGACGATCCACACCACGCGACCGTTCGCCACTACCGGGTACGGATTTCCGTCAACCGTGAGGAACGGAGCGACCTTCTGGACGCGCTGCCGAGGGTCGCGGTTGAAGATGAGCTTCGCCCCGTTCGTGCTGGCGGCGTTGTTGAGCAGGAAGTTGGTCTGCTTGAAGTGCACCGCGAAGGCCAGCCGGTTGACGAAGCTCCCGAGTGAGACGCCGCCCTTGCCCGCGTACGTCGTCGTGGAGTCGGCTCCGTCGTACTCGCGCTTGACCCCCTTCGCGCCGACGATCGAGTAGCCGTTGAGCAGCTCGCCGTAGTAGACCTGCGGCGTCGTGAGGTCGAGCGATCCGCTGGTCGGGCTCGTCGGGATATCCCCCGCGGTGAACGGAACGACGCGGTTCGTGACGTCGGCATCAGCCTCGGCTGAGACGAATCCGTAGCCGTGGGTGTACACCGTGTGCGAGTTGATCCAGTTTCCCTGCGAGCCCGTCAGATTGGCCGGATTGAGCTCGCGGACACCGACGACGTAGTCGTGCTGGACGCCGTTGATGGTGTAGCGGTCCATGTCCAGGTTCGTCGCGAACCCGTATGGGTTCTTGATCCGCTGCAGCTGGGTGAACGTGGGCGACACGACGTTGGGGTCGAGAATGCGGATGTTGCCCACGGTCGTGTTGCTCGGTGTGAGGGCGCTCGCACTTGGCGTGGCCGTGACCGGGTAGTTCTCGTAGGAGACGGTTCCGGCCGACGTCGGGGAGGTGCTCGTAACGATGCCGTACGCGTCGCGAGTCGCCTGGATGTTGCGCGATATGTAGGGCGCTTCCTTGTCGCTGGCGTTCGGCTTTACCGACACCTGCTGCACGATCGCGGGATAGATGCCACTGATCAGAATGCTGAGGATGAGCAGCACCGCGAAGCCGATCCCGGGCAGCAACGCGCTGCGCAGCCACATGCTCGCGAGAACGCCGAGCGCGATGAGCACCGCGATCCAGAACAGGATCGTCTTTGCCGGCAAGGACGAGTGGATGTCCGTGTACGAGGCGCCTGTGAACTTGCTGCGGTTGGAGAACACCAGACCGTAGCGATCGAGCCAGTACGCGACCGCCTTCAGCGCGACGAACACGAAGACCAGCATCGTGAGGTGACGGCGGGCCGCGATCGTGATCTTCGGTCCCGGCGTCTGCAGCCGGATCGCACCGAACAGGTAGTGGATCGCGATCGACAACACGAGCGCGAACAGGATGGCGGTGAATCCGAAGCCGAGCATCAACCGATACACGGGGTAGTCCCACGCGAAGAAGGAGATGTCCCGATGGAACTGGGGGTCGCTGACGCCGAAGTGCCCGCCGTTGAGCCACAGCATCCACGCCTGCCAATGTCCCTGTGCCGACATGCCGGCCGCAAACAGGGTGATGACAAGGATCGCCGCGAGTGCGAGCCGCTTGCGGGGCTCGATCATCACGCGGTATCGCTCGAGGTTCTGCTGCTCCTGCGACATCGGCCGGAACGGCGGCCGCAGCAGGTACGCGATGACCATGTTGCCGCCGATGATCAGGGCCATCAGCACCCCGAATATGAAGAACAGCGCGACACGCGTCCAGAGGATGTCGCGGTACACCTGCCGATAGCCGACCTCGCCGAACCACAGCCAGTTCACGTATATCCCGGTGAACGAGCCGGCGGCGATCAACAGCACGATGACAATGCCGACGGCAGACAGTGCGATCTTCCACCGGCGCGACAGCGTCAGGCTCGGGATCGGCGGCCGCATGGCCACGGGCAACTCCCTCTACGGGTTACGGTCGGCACTCCGGACAACGTACCGGCCGGGTGTCGGGTTCCGGGTTCGGCCACCCCGTGGGTGCGCGACGATGGGCTGGTGACCGTGCCACCACCGGTGTTCCTCGAGTCAGCCGCCGCGGAGATCGAGGCGCATGTCGGTCTGTCCGGCTGGGACCGCCGCCCCACGCTGTTCGCCCTGGTGCGAGCGGCGCAGTTCGCGCTCGACGAGCCGGATGCCGCCGCTCGTCTCGGGCTGGATGCAGCCGTCGGTGACGCGCTGACGCCGATCGAACAGGATGAACTGCCCGACGGGAGCCTCGACGAGGCGCTCGCGCGCGTCGCCTGGCCCGCGTCCGTGGCGGGATGCGCACTGAGCCAGGAGATCGTTCTCCTACCGCCGTCCGCGGAGGCCGAACTGTCCGGCGACACCGCGACCCTCGGCGCGGCGGCCGCGCATCCTGACCGGCGCGAGGCACGCCTCGTCGTCGCGGTCCTGCGCGACGGTGCCAGTGCGGTGGTCCTCCGGCTGCGCGGTACCGGCGGCAGCGACGACGACCTGCTCACCGGTCCCGACCTCGCGCCCAACCTCGTCGGGGCCCTGCTGGCCACACTGAGCTAACAGCGCGGGACCGGCTGCCCCGATTCGAGCGCGAGCAGGTCCTGCACAGCGTGGTGCAAGGTGTCGACCTTGATGACGTTCAACCCCTTCGGCACCGCGCCGCTGACGTCGGAGCAGTTGCCCGCCGGCGCCAGGAACACGGTGGCGCCGGCGTGCCGGGCCGCGATCATCTTGAGCTGGATGCCACCGATCGCCCCGACGTTGCCCGTCGGATCGATGGTGCCGGTACCGGCGATGTACCGACCCTTGGTGAGGTCGACCGGCCCGACCTTGTCCATGATCCCGAGCGCGAACATCAGGCCGGCCGACGGACCGCCGATCTGGTTGCCCAGACCGAGATCGACCGAGAAAGGCGCGGCACACACCGGCCCGACCTCGATACCGATCCGGGCGCCCTTCTTGCCGGCCGCCGCGGCGGCGAGCGTCAGCGACACCGTGACCGGCTTGCCGGCCCGCGTCACCGCGATCGAGACCGCCTTTCCTGGCGACTGGGTCTGCAGTAGCGCGGTCAGCTTGGCCGCCGAGTCGACCGGATGCCCGTCCAGCGTCTTCAGGACGTCCGCCGGCTGAAGCTTGTTCTGAGCGGGGCTGCCGCCCTGCACCACGATGACGCCGAACTTGGCCGGGTACCCGAGTTCGCACGACGCGGCCGCGATCGCGTCGTCCTGCGACTGCGCGAAGTCCTGGGTGTTCTGCTGGTCCACCTGCTTCTGGCTCTGACCCGGTGGGTAGATCGAGGATTTCGGCACGACGACCTCGTTGTGCAGCAGCCAGCCGTCCAACGCAGCGAACGCGGTCAGCGACTGGGTCGAGACATTCACCGTCGTCATGTTGAGATTGCCGGTGGTGTGCTTCTGCGCCGTGCCCTTGATCACGATGATCTGGTTGCCGGACTGGTCGGCGCCCAGCGTGTTGTACGTGGGGCCCGGCGAGAGGATCACGTAGGGCACGGGAAGCGTCAGCGCGAGCACGAAGAGGACAACGAAGAGCACTCCACCGACAAGCAGGGTGCGGACACGGCGACTCACCCGGGCACCCTATCTGGCACGGTTGTGCAGCTAACCTTGCTCGATTCGAGCCGAACCGCGAGCCGGCGCCCCCAGCGCCTCAAGATAATCGCGGTGTTCGCGCATTGCCTGGTCCGTGCCGGGCACCCGGGCAGGCCGCCCGCGCCACCACACCCACGACGCCGCGAGAAGCGTGACAGCAGCAGGAACCGCCAGCCACAACGCCCACGCCATGATCTTGACGCTACCGGCGACACGGCGTTCGCTGTGCGCGCAACGCGGGAACGAACGGCGCTCACGGCTCGTCGCTACTACCGTGACAAGTATGGGAAGTGGCAACCTGCCGTTCGGGTTCGGAAGCGGCGACCGCGAGCCGGGTGAGGAAGGCGATCTCTCCGGTGCGATGCCGCTGTTCGCCGAGCTGCAGAAACTGCTCTCCTGGTCGGGCGGACCGGTCAACTGGGACCTGGCACGGCAGCTGGCCGTGTCCACGCTCGGCGGAGCGCAGCAGCCGGTGACAGACGGCGATCGCGCCGCAGTCGCCGACGCGATACGGCTCGCGGACCTCTGGCTCGACGAAACCACCGATCTACCCAGTGGCGTTCACACGATCGAGTCGTGGACGCGCCTGGACTGGATCGAGAAGACCCTGCCCGTCTGGTCGGCACTGTGTGACCCGGTCGCGGCGCGTGTGGTTGCGGCGATGTCTACTGCGATCCCGGCGGAACAGCTCGAGGCCATGGGCGCGGGAAACCCGCTCGCCGGGATCATGAACCAGGTCGGCGGCCTGATGTTCGGAGCCCAGGTTGGACAGGGTCTCGGGGGTCTGGCTCAGGAAGTGGTGTCCGCCACGGACGTCGGCATCCCGCTCGGGCCGATCGGCATCGCCGCGCTCATACCCGAGAACGTCGCCGATTTCGGCTCGGGCCTCGGACGGCCGGCTGACGAGGTGCGGCTCTACCTTGCCCTGCGTGAGGCGGCCCATCAGCGCCTGTTCGCTCACGTGCCATGGCTTCGACAGCGGCTGTTCGACACCGTCGAGGGCTACGCGCGCGGCATCACCGTGGACATGTCCGCGATCGAGCGGGCGATGAGTGAGCTCGATCCCACGAACCCGGAGAGCGTGCAGAACGCCCTGTCCGGTGGGCTTTTCGCGCCGGAGGAGACGCCGGAGCAGCAGGCCGCGCTCCGCAGGCTCGAGACGCTGCTCGCCCTCGTCGAAGGCTGGGTGGACTTCGTCGTCGCGGCGGCGTCCGGCGAGCGGATGCCGGGCGCGGAGGCACTGCGTGAAGCATCGCGGCGCCGCCGCGCCACGGGCGGCCCCGCTGAGCAGACGTTCGCCACGCTGGTCGGGCTGGAGCTGCGGCCACGCCGGCTGCGCGAGGCCGCCGCGTTGTGGTGGGCGGTGACCGAGCGGCATGGAGTGACGGGTCGCGACGCGATCTGGTCGCATCCCGACCTGCTGCCATCCGCGGACGATCTGGACGATCCGCTTGGCTTCGCCGAGACCATCGGCGGCGAGCAGCTGACCGCCG
>JAODNL010000088.1 GCA_025465405.1 Pseudonocardiales bacterium
ACGCTCTTCCGATCTCGTCGATCTCGAGCACGGCCGTGACGTCAGGCCGACGCGCAGATCGAATAGTCAAGTGCGAACATTTGGCGCAGAGGACGGGCCGGTAAACGGGTGGACGCGCATGCTGATCGGGCAGTTGGCTAGGGCGGGGTATACGGCGCCGGTGCCCGCGGGGAACCGTCTCGATCTTGACAACCGATCCACGCATCGCCCTCCGGTGAGAACGAGAACATGAGGCGGCACCAAGCCCGCAGTGACGTTCTCGCCTGTCGAAGCCCTTCGTTTCGGGCTCCAACACGACTGCGGAGCACGCGACAGGCGCGACAGCGCTCGCGTAGGTGTCAGCTAGGACGTGTCTCCTAAGTCTGTTGCCCAGGTGCGGACGGCGGCAGCTAGCCCCGGGCTGGTGCCAGCAACGACCAGGTCGGCATGTCTCTGGTTGATCACCGATGATGCCGTCATCGAATCGGCTTGGGGACGTGTTGTTAACGTGCAAGACTCACACGCATGTTTGGCTAACTGAATGACTTTCACAACGCCTGCCTGGGGTGCCCGCACCGCCGACACGCCCCTTGAGCCGATCACGATCCAGCGGCGTGAGGCCCTGGCTACGGATGTGCGCATCAAGGTCGAGTACTGCGGCATCTGCCACTCCGACGTGCACACCGCTCGCGACGAGTGGGACGGCACCGCATATCCGTGCGTTCCAGGGCACGAGGTCCTCGGCATTGCCGTCGCCGTCGGCCCAGAGGTGACGAAGTTCAAGGCCGGGGACCGGGTCGGGATCGGCTGCCTGGTTTCCTCTTGCGGTGCCTGTGACGCCTGCGAAGCCGGCTTGGAGCAGTACTGCGAGACCGGCTGGACCGGCACGTACAACAGCTCCGACCCCTACGGGACTGACTCCCACACGCATGGCGGATACTCCGGCGAGATCGTCGTCGACGAGCGTTTCGTGCTTCGGATTCCGGACGGACTGGATCCCGCCGCGGCGGCGCCGATCCTCTGCGCCGGCATCACCCTTTACTCGCCGCTGAAACACTTGGCGGTCGGTCCCGGCAGCAAGATCGCGATCCTCGGCTTCGGCGGCCTCGGCGCGATGGGCGTGAAGCTCGCCAAGGCGCTCGGGGCCGAGGTCACGGTCATCACTCGCACCGAGGTGAAGGCGGCCGACGCTCTGAAGGCCGGTGCCGACCATGTCTTGGTCTCCTCGGACGCGGCGCAGATGAATACCGCCGAGCGCGGCTTCGAGGCGATCTTCAGCACGATCCCGCGCACCCATGACATGGCTCCGTACCTGCAACTGCTGAAGAACGACGGTTGCTACGTGATCCTGGGCGCGGTTGAGCCGATGCAGACGCCGTTCCACGGCGCGACGCTGATGGGCAGGCGCATCAGTATCGTGGGGTCGCTCATCGGCGGCATCCCGGAGACGCAGGAGGTCCTGGACTTCTGCGCCGAGCACGGCATCGCCTCGGACGTGCAGGTGGTCGGTGTCGATGGCATCAACGCCGCCTATGACCACATCGCCGCCGGTGACCCGGGGTTCCGCTACGTCATCGATATGAGCACCATCTGACGCCACAAACGCATGTCTCAGGCAGGGAACGAAGAACGTCCCGAGTAACCGAAGTCCGAGAGCAGATTGACGCCGTTGAGGGCTCTGGCCCGGTACGCGGAGAGGTACAGGATCGATACCGCGACATCCTCAGGGGTCATCAGCGGGTACGTCGGATTGTCGAGTAGCTCGTCCCCGAGGGCACGACGGGTCATCGGGGTGTCGACGATCGAGGGGCATACGCTGTTGACCCGGATACCGAACTCGTCGAAGAGCTCGACCGCCAGCGCGCGAGTCATCTGCACGACCGCGCCCTTGGATGCGTTGTAGTCGATCATTCCCGCGACGGCGACGAAGCCGGAGTCCGACCCGACAGAGGTGATCGAGGCCCCAGGGGAGCGCTTGAGGTATGGCAGCGCGTGCTTGGCGGCCAGCAAGACGCCAAGCACGTTGACCTGCAACGTCATCATAAACGTCTCGGCGCTGACGTCTTCGATCTTGACGCCGAGAGCACCCTCGGTGCCGGCGGCGGCAACAAGGGCGTCGATGCCGCCCAGCTTCGCGGCGAGGTCGTCGACGGCCGTCTTGAGGGCGGCCTCGTCGCCGACATCAGCGGAGTGGGCGACGGCCGTGGGGCCCAGCTGGGCGACCGCCGCATCCAGGTTCTCCTCGTTACGTCCGATCAGCCCCACCGACGAACCCGCTTCGACGTAGAGCTTGGCTGCGGCCAGACCGATGCCGGTCGCGCCGCCGGTGATTACGACACGGGCGGGCAGTTCATCGGACATCGCTGCCATAACTCGATTCTCCCGTCGATCGCGTGGTGTGCAGCACCGGTGACGAGCCGGCAGCGGTGCCACAGGCAGGGTTGACCTCGCTGATATTTCGCCACGTTCTAGCTAGAGCTGCGGCCTTGCTTCGTAGGGGAACCTCGGCGGTGCGCTCACCCGAGGTGCCGGCCAACGGCTTGAGGCCGAACGCGTACCGTTCGCCTTCCATCGCAGTGAGTTCCTTGACCACGTACGGCACCCCGTACAACGGGCCGGTGGGTGCACCTGAGGCTGCCTTGACGTCG
>JAODNL010000133.1 GCA_025465405.1 Pseudonocardiales bacterium
GGTCGGGTCAGGTCAGGTCAGGTCAGGTCAGGTCAGGTCAGGTCACTGAGCGGCCACGACGCGCGGCCCCCGGAACGGTCAGGTCAGGCCGGCGCGTTGGGCGAGCGCGACCCGCGGCCCCCGGAACGGTCACGTCAGGCCGGCGCGCTGGGCGACCGCGGCCGCCTCGACCCGGTTCGGCACGCCGAGCTTGCGCAGCAGGTTGGTGACGTGCACGCTCGCCGTCTTCTCGCTGATGAACAGCGTCTGGCCGATCTGCCGGTTGGTCTGCCCGTCGGCGAGCAGGCGAAGGACGTCCAGTTCCCGGCGCGTCACGTTCAGCCGGGCGGCGGGATCGGCGGCCGCTACGTTCGCGGGGCCGGACCGGTTCGCACGGTCGGTGAGGTCGAGCCGGCCGCGCTGCGCGAGCTGCCGGACGTCTGCAGCCAGCGGCTCGGCGCCCAAACTTTCGGCCACCGCGAGTGCCTGCCGGGCCAGCGTCGCGGCCGCGGTGCGATCACCCCGCGCCCGCAGCAGGGCATCCGCCTGGCGGTATCGCGCCGTCGCCACGCGCCACGGCTGCCCGATGTCCTCCCATGAGGCAGCGACCTCGCCCCACGTCTGCGCGTCATCGCGTCCATAAGCGCGGGCGTGCTCGGCTTCGGCGGCGACCAACCAGCCGCGCGGCTCGGGCAAGGCGATGATGTCGCGCTCGGCCAGCTGAGCAGTGAACTGGTGCGTCTCGGCGAGGAGCCGGTCGGCGACCGCGCGAGCATGCCCCAGGTCCGCGCCGTCGCGGCGGTCCTGGGCGGCCGAGCAGCGGTCGGCCTCTATCCGCAGCGCCAGCCCGTACCCGAACGCGCGGTAGAACTGGTCGTCGGTCCGCGCCGCGAGCTCGAGTGCGCCGGCGGTCAGCCGGCGGGCATCGTCCCAGCGCCGCTCGACTGCTGCCAGCTCCGCGGCCCGCAGGAAGGCGGCGGCCCGGAACTGCACGTCGTCGGCCTCCGCGGTCGCGGCGAGCGTGTCCTGAACGCGCGCGCGGGCCTCGTCGTAGCGTCCGGCGGCGAGCAGAAGTGGCAGCCAACGCAGCTCTTGGTACGGGTCGCCGGTCGGGATCCGCGCGTCGCCGTAGATCCGGGCCGCGTCGTTCCAGCGCCCGGAGCAGAAGAGCGCCGCGATCGCGTTGCCGGCGATGGCCTCGCCGTAGTGGTGAGCATGCCCGGAGCGGATGACGTAGTCGAGCGCCTCGGCGGCGACCGGCAGGGCCTCGTCGTACCGGCCGCCGGAGTAGAGGGAGTGCTGCAGGTTGGTGTAGGCGCGGCTGACGTCGTCGGTGATGCCCGCGGCATGGGACAGCTCCAGCGCCCGGCGCATGGCAGCGAGGCCGTCATCGATGCGGCCTGCCCCGACCAGGCATGGGCCGAGGCTGCATTGGGCGTGGCCCTCGACGTCCGGGGCGTCGACCTCGGCCGCGACCGCGATCGCCCGCTGCAGGACCGTCGTCGCCTCGATGAACAGGTTGCGCAGCATCAGGCTCTGCCCGAGCGCGGACAGTGCAAACGCCTGCTCGCGTGACGGCGGACGGCCCGCGACCAATTCCGCCGCCCGCTCGTATGCCGCTACCGCCGCGGCGCCGTGGTGCAGCACCCAGTTGATCCTCCCGATCCGCTCGCAGGCCAGTGCGCGCCGCTCGGGCGGAGCGTCGTCGCCCAACACGGCCAGCGCTGCTTCGGCGAGCACGAGCCCGCGGGGCGCACGCGAGCTGGTCTGGACGGCATCGGCGGCCCGCAGCAGCAGGTCGGCGTGGGTCATACCCGAGCTCTGCTCCGCATCGGGCACCTGGTCGCGCAGCCGCAGTGCGCGTTCGTACTGCGCCGCGGCGTCGGCGAAGGCATGCACGTTCTCGGACTCGAGGCCGGCCCGGACAGACGCCGCGAAGGCCTTGGGCACGTTCCGAGCGGCGTCCCAATGATGTGCGGCCATCGCCCACCGCACGTGCTCGGCCAGCCGGCCGGACCGCTCCACCGCGTGCGCCGTCGCGACGTGCAGGCGGGTGCGCTCGCCCGGCAACAGGTCGTCGTAGAGCGCCTCCCGGACGAGCGCGTGGCGGAACCGGCAGCTGGCGCCGTCGAGCAGCAGAAGTTGGTCGAGCACAGCCTCGCGCAGCGCCGAGGTGACCGCGTCGAGCGGCTGGCCGGTGGCCTCCGCCAGCAACTCGTCGTCGACGTCGTCGTCGACCACCGCCGCGGCGTGCAGCATCGCTTGGGCCGGCTCAGACAGCCGGCTGACCCGGCCGAGGATGATCTCGGCCAGCGTGTCCGGAAGCCCACCGCGCAATCCTCCGGAGGCGACCATCTCCTCGACGTAGAAAGGGTTTCCGCCGCTGCGGGCGAGCAGATCGTCGATCACGTCAGCGGGTGGCGGCTCGTCGCAGATCTCGCCGAGCAGACCAGTCAGCTCGGCCCGGCCGAGGCCGGTGAGCGCGACGCGCTCGACACGCGGGTCACGCTCGAGGTCATTGACGAGTGGACGCAGTGGATGCCGGCGGTGCAGCTCGTCGTCGCGGTAGGTGAGCGCCAGGGTGACCGGTGCGTCGCGAAGATTGCGGCCGAGGAAGGCAACGAGATCGCGGGTGGAGGCGTCGGCCCAATGCAGGTCCTCGAACACCAGGAGGACGCGACGGCGCCGGCCGAGCCGGGTCAGGAAACCGAGGAGGTGTTCGAACAGCGGGCCGGACCCTTGCGACGGCGCACCGTTGCCGTCCAGAAGCGCCTTCACCGTGACTGCGCCGGTGTCAAGCAACTCGTCGAGCTCAGCGTCGCCGAGGTCTGCGCGGAGGTCGCGCAGCGCCTCGACGAGCGGTGCGAACGCGACCGAGACCTCGCCGAGCTGCACGCAGCCGCCAACGGCCGTGACGAGACCGTCCGCCCGGGCCTGCCCGACCGCGGCCGCGACCAGGCGGGTCTTGCCGATGCCGGCGTCGCCGGAGATCAGCACGATTCGCGCCTGGCCTGCTGACGTCGCCGTCCGCAGCGTGTCGAGCTGGCCGGCGCGACCGATGAGCGTCGGGCTCGTCACCCTCCGTGTCACGGAGGCAGTATCTACCCGGCCACCGTCAACGAAGGCGTGCGCAGTCGCCGTCACAGCTGGCCGGCACCGAGCCAGGTCTGGAAGGCGGCCACTGGCCGGACAACGAAGCGGCGGGCGGACGAGTGCTGGCGAGCCGGCCGTGGGGCGTGTGCGCGACGCCGTGAGTGGCTGCGCCGGTAGGCCTCGGCCTCGGCCAACATCTCGGCATGCCGCTGGTCTGCGATGTTGTTGGCGAAGTAGGCGTTCATGGTCTCCTCCTCGGTTGGTGTGATGCCAACTCTCGGCGTAAGGCCGCACCCGCCACATCGGGAGAAGACCTCAAAGCCGTGGCGCCTGCGCCCTTAGATGTGAGCGGGCATGGTCGAGGAAGGCAGCTAAGGGGCGACACCTCCTAAGGGGGGTCTCGGAAATCGCCACGGCGACTAGGGCGAATGCCGACTAAGGGGTGCCGGCTCGGATGGACCAGCTCCGGGTCACCGGCAGCGCCAGGCGGCTCCACACGAGGAGGGCAGGCTGCACCAGGCGGCCCCACACCCCGACGAGGCAACTAAAGGGTCACGGCAGGCCGCCAACCACACCTTTGCCGATGCCGACGATTACCGGAATGACGCCGAGGCAAACGAACGCGGGCAAGAAGCACAATCCGAGCGGCGCCATGGCGAGCACGCCCACCCGCTGAGCACGCGACTCGGCGCTCGCCCGAAGCTCGGCGCGCAGGTCCGCAGCGAACTGTTCGAGCCCGCGGGCAAGGCGGATCCCGCTCGTCGAACTGCGGCAGGCCACCCGGGCAAGTGCCGCCAAGGCCGGATCCTCGGCGGCGGCGCGCCACGCTTCGGGCGGGTCGGCGCCGAGCCGCAGTAAGCCGGCCACCTGCCGGAGCGTAGCCGCGGTCGGATCGCGCGCGGCCGGAGCCGCGAGCAGGAGCGCGCCCGGCACCGGCTGACCACCGCGCAGTGCTGCGGCGACCAGGTCGAGGGTCAGCGCGAGTGAGCGGTCTGCGGCCGCGGCCGGCCGACGTCGCTGCAGCCGCGCGATGACCCATACGGTCGCCGGCGCGGCCATGGCGGCCGCGACCGATCCCCCGGCCGCGCCCAGCGTGACGACGCAGGCGACCGCGATCGATCCCGCTCCGACCACCCGCAGCGCACGCGACGACAGCCGCCGCGCTGGTCTCAACGGCTCTGCCGTAACGCTGCGCTCCGCCGTGACGCTGCGCTCCGCCGTGACGCTGCGCTCTGCCATGACGCTGCGCTCCGCCATGACGCTGCGCTCCGTCACCATGTGCCTACCGGCCGGCAGACGCGGCGCCCGACGCGCCGGTGCCATCGTCATCGCGGCGGCGAGTAGCAGCCAGGCCAGGGTCATCGCCGCCTCATCACCGCTCGGCTCGCCGGATCAGCCACTGGGTCCAGAGCACCCCGGCCGCGTCGAGTAGCACGCCGACGAAGCACAGCAGCCGTCCGGCTGGTGTGCCGACCAGCATCGGCAACGGCTGCGCGCCCATCGCCGCGCCGAGCCCGATGCCCAGTAGTGGCAGCCCGGCCAGCAAGCCGGCCGATGCCCGCGGACCGGCGAGTGCGGACCCGACGGCCCGCCGGACATCCTGCTGGGCACCGACGTCCGCTGCGACGTTGGTGAGCACGGTGGCCAGCGGCACGCCGGCCACTGACGCCACGTGCCATGCGTGGCCGAGCGGGCGGAGGTCCGGCACGCCCACGAGGGCAGCCCCGACGTCGCGACCAGCGCGTGCCGCCCAGGCCGCGGCGGCGAACGGCTCGGCATAACTCGGCGTCGCCGCTCCCGCGGCCGCGAACGCCTCGGGCGGCCGCGTCCCGGCCTCGAGTTCGGCGACCAGGAGCCGCACCGTTGCCAACAGCTCCCGCCGTCGGCCCGCGTCACGTCGCCGTGCCAGCATCGACGCGAAGAGCCCACAGGCGGTAGCCGCGGCTACGGCCACGGCGGCTGCGATCGCAATGCCGGCAACCCATCCGGCGGCGACGGTCACGCCGATGCAGCACAGGATGACGACACGGGACAGCTCGACCGGCCGCCGCCCACCGTCGTGCGACGTTGGGCGCAGCGCCTCGAGTCGGCCCGCCGCGATCAGCCCGGTCGCTCGCGCGGCGATCGCCGACGGCAACGGCACGCACACGACAGCAGCTCCGAGGAAGATCCAGGCCAGCGGTGTCATCGCAACAGTCCGGGGACTTCTGCCGCGCGCTCGGCGATCCGTGCAGCCAGCCGGGGCGCAGCAGGTCCGACGCCGGCGCGCATCGACCAGACCGAGGTGACGACAAGCTCCTCGCCGGCGCGACCCAGCAAGCCGATCTCGTCGACGACCCGCAAGCCACGGCAGCGCCGAAGGTGCACGACGACATCGATCGCACTGGCGACCAGGCTGGTGACGGCCGGTGCGGACAAGCCGCCGAGCGCTCCCAGCGCGGCGAACCGCGATGGCACATCACGGGCGGAGTTCGCGTGCAAGGTTGCCGCGCCGCCCTCATGGCCGGTGTTCAGCGCCACGAGCAGCTCCACCATTTCGGCGCCGCGGAACTCGCCCACGACGAGCCGGTCCGGCCGCATGCGCAGCGCCTGCCGGACCAGCTCGCGCAGACCGACGGCGCCCGCTCCCTCGACGTTGGCCGTGCGGGTGACGAGACGCACGACATGCCGATGATCGATCACCAACTCGGCCGCGTCCTCGATCAGCACCAGCCGCTCTGCGGCCGTGACCGTGCCCAGCAGCGCGCCGAGCAGCGTCGTCTTGCCAGAACCCGTCCCGCCACTGATGACGACCGCGAGGCGGCCCTCGATGATGGCCCGCAGCACCTCGGCCACGTCGGTGGGCATCGCGCCGAGCCGGACGAGATCCGGAAGGTCGTGGCGTTCGCGGGCCAGCACACGCAACGACAGGGTCGTGTACTCCGTCAGCGGCGGCAGGACCGCATGAAGCCGCGTGCCGTCGGGGAGAGCCGCGTCGACGAATGGCACGGCGTCGTCCAGCCGACGACCGGCGGTGGCGGCCAGCCGCTGCGCCAGCCGGCGCACCGCAGCATCGTCGGCGAATCGAACCGGAGCGGGCTCCAGACCCGCGCCGCGGTCCAGCCAGACCTGGTCAGGGGCATTCACGAGGACGTCAGTGGCACCGGGGATGCCGAGCAGCGGTTCCAACGGTCCGACGCCGACGAGTTCGGCCTCGACGTCACGGCGCAGTTCGGCGAGCGCGGCGTCGTCGACGATGCTGCGCGACTCCGAGCGCAGCACCGTGTCGAGATCGGCCGGGTCGGTGGCCAGCCGCCGCCGCACGCGGGTAACGAGGTCACTCATGCCGCATCCTCGCTTCGCTGCGGGCCACGGCATGAGACTCCAAGCCCGCGCTGCCGGTGATTCGCTCGCTCACACGCCCACTCCGTCCAGAACCCCGGCCGCGACCCGGACCAGTCCTCGGGGCACCCGGCCCGGCAGGCTCCCGCCGGCTGCGCGCAGTGGTGGCAGCACGCCGAGCAGCGGCACGCCGACGAGCTCGGCCGCCTCCGCCGGCGGCAAGCCGCCACGCCGCACGAGGACGCCTGTGTGTGCCGCTCCGAGCCGATCGAGAACTGCGCGCGCGGCGATCACGCCACGCAGGTCACCGTCGACGACCTGAACGACCAGCGTGCAGTGCGCGACCGCCGCGTCGCGCTCCGCGCACGGCCCGCGCGGCAGGTCGAGCACGACCGTCCCGAGCTCGGACGCCGCGCCGACGACCTGGTCGACGGGCGCCGGCTCGATATCGGGCGCATCGGCAGCAAGGACGGCTACCGGTCCCCAGCGCGGGAGCCCCGCGGCCAGCACCTCGGGGTCGAGCCACCCGCCGCGCAACCGCAGCGCCGACCACCGCGCGCCGGGCACGTCCTCGATCCCCAGCAGGACGTCGATTCCGCCGCTGATCCAGTCGAGATCGACGAGTACGGCCTCGGCGGAGTCGGCCAGCGCGGCGGCGAACGTGGACGCACCGACACCGCCGCGTCCGCCGATCACACCGAGCACAGGTCCCGTCATGGGTGCCAACCAACCGGGTGCCACCGACGCGGCAGCACGCCCATTGGGAGCCTGTGGACAACTGCTCGCCTGTGGACGGCCGATTTGACACCGCCGGTGCGCGTCCGGCTGACGCGGCCGCCAACACGGACCCGGACGCCAACGCGTCCGGCGGACGCGGACGCCAAGCAAAGATCCGTATCCTCGGCCACGTGAACCCGCAGCAGGCAGCACGTCCGACTGCCGCGTTCTTCGACCTGGACAAGACGATCATTGCCAAGTCGAGCGTGCTGGCGTTCGGGCGGCCGTTCTACCAGAGCGGTCTGCTGAACCGCCGAGCCGTGCTGCGCAGCGCGTACGCCCAGTTCGTCTTCGCGCTGGCCGGCGCGGATCACGATCAGATCGAGCGGATGCGCGCCTACCTAACCGCCATGTGCACAGGGTGGGACATCGCGCAGGTCCGCGACATCGTCTCCGAGACGCTGCACGAGATCATCGACCCCATCGTGTACGACGAGGCCGTGGAACTGATCGGCGAGCACAAGCGGGCGGGGCGTGATGTCGTGATCGTGTCGTCGTCCGGCGAGGAGGTCGTCGCGCCGATCGGAGCGATGCTCGGCGCGGATCACGTGATCGCCACCCAGATGGTGGTCGAGGACGGCAAGTACACGGGCGAGATCGGCAGGTACGCGTACGGCCCGGAGAAGGCAGTCGCCATCCGGGAGCTCGCGGCCGATCGCGACTACGACCTCGCCGAGTCCTACGCCTATTCGGACTCGGCGACCGACGCCCCGATGCTCGAGGCGGTGGGTCACCCGTTCGCCGTCAACGCCGACCGGGCGCTGCGCAAGATCGCGGCCGAACAAGGCTGGCCGATGCTGACGTTCTCAAACGCTGTTCCGCTGCGCGAGCGGATCTCCGGCCTGAGGCCGCAACATCCGGCCGCCGCTGCGACGGTGGCCGGCGCGGGTGTCGCAGCCGCCGGACTGCTCTGGTACGCCTCCCGACGGCGGGCCGCACGGAGCTGACTGCGGCCGCCGACGAACCCGTGCCGACACTCCAGACAGGGGTTGCATATAGATCAGGTCGGGCGTCAAATACGACTACGGATGAGGTCCGTCCTGGCGGTCCAGCCCCCAACGAACCTCACCCCGCACGGACGAACGGGCACCCACGCGGCGAACCCACCACGCAACAGGTGAGTCGACGCGGACCGCGAGATCTGTCGGCCCGCGCCTGACGTACACGCAAGGGCACGCCTGGTAACCCGACGCCCGTGCCGGCGGCGTCGCGGCTTGTCGCGACGCCGTCACTCTGTGGCGTCTCGGGCCCGTCACCAGGCAGCGTCGCGACGCCGTGACTCTGGGGCGTCTCAGGACCGCGCGATCGCCTCGCAGACCGCCGTCGCCTCGCGCGCTCCGGCGACGATCGCATCGGCGCAGTGCCGCAGCCACGCGGTGACGCCTTCTGGCGTGCCGTCCCGGTAGGACGCGAGCGCGGCGTCGTAGTCCGCGCGCAGCTCGCGGTGCCCCGCCTCGACGACGACGAGCGATTTCGGGTCCAGCCCCCGTTCGATGAGGGTGAGCCGGACGGCCGCGCGTGCCACCAGGCCGGACGCCGGCGCGAAGGCGTCCAGCGCGAGAATCTCGCCGTGCACGATGCCGGCAACCACGACCGCGGGGGCGGACGTCGCGGCAAGCACGGCGGCGAGCGTGCCCATCCGCGCCGCGACACCGACGGCCGGCGACGGTCGGCCGAGCAACTCGGTGTCGGTGACGAGGTCGGCGGCGGCGAGCGCATGCAGTCGCGCCAACGCCTGACGGGGAGCCCGGGTCCAGGTGTCGGCCAGGCCGCCGAGCGCGGACTGGGCCCGCAACGCGCCCTGCACGAGCGGGTCGGACGCGGCGGCGCCTGAGCGCACGTCGTCGAGCGAGACTTCCGCCCCGGACAGCCAAGCCGACGCCCACGCCCCCCGCAGCGAGGACTCCGCCGAGACATCGGCGGACCGGCGGCGCAGCGTGCGGTTCCCGAGCAGCGCGTCCACTGCGCCGCGTGCCTCCGCTACTCCATCCGCGACGCCCGGGAGCTCGAGCAACGGGGCCAGCGGGTCGGCAGTCACGACGCCGAACGCTAGCCGAGTTGCCTGAAGGACTTGATGGGGCGTACACCTCCAGCGTGGATACAAACCGAAACAATCCGGACGATCTCGACCTCCGCCCATTGCCCGGCAGCGAGCGCCCACCCGCGCCGGACGCGCAGCCGCTGGCCCAGCCGCTCGACCCCCAAGCGACGCTCGAGGCGACGCTCGTGCTGCGCCGGCAGGGCGACGGGCCGCCCGGCGCTGGCGCCGATCCCGACGAGCTCAGGACCGTCGTCGACACGTTGCAAGGTCTCGGCGTGAGCGTCGTCTCCGCCGACGCGCCGTCCCGACGGGTGCGGGTGTCCGGGACCGTCGCGGCGCTGAGCCGGGTGTTCGGCGCGCAACTGGAGCAGGCCGAAAGCCAGGCACCGAGCGGCAACCGGGTGACGCACCGACACCGCACCGGTGGGCTCAGCGTGCCGGCCGCACTGGACGGGATCGTCGTCGCGGTGCTCGGCCTGGACAACCGGCCGCAGGCTCGCGCGCAGTTCCGGGTCGCCGCGGCGGCCGCGGTCACGACCAGTTACACGCCGCTGCAACTCGGCTCGATCTACCGCTTCCCCCCAGGCACCGACGGCACGGGGCAGACCATCGCGATCATCGAGCTCGGCGGTGGGTACGGCCAGTCCGACCTGGACGCGTATTTCTCCGGGCTCGGCATCACCGCCCCGTCGGTGACCGCGGTCGGCGTCGACGGTGCGGCGAACCAGCCGGGCAAGGATCCGCAGGGCGCCGACGGCGAGGTCCTGCTCGACATCGAGGTCGCGGGTGCGCTTGCACCCGGTGCGCGGCTGGTCGTGTACTTCGCGCCGAACACGGACGCCGGCTTCCTAGACGCGGTCAGCGATGCGGCGCACGCGACGCCGGCGCCGGCGGCCATCAGCATCAGCTGGGGCCAGAACGAGGACCTGTGGACGGCGCAGGCGCGGTCGGCGATGGACGGCGTCTTCGCCGACGCGGCTGCGCTGGGGGTCACCGTGACGGCGGCCGCCGGGGACAACGGCAGCGCGGACGGTGCGACCAGTGGCGACCACGCCGATTTCCCGGCGTCGAGCCCGCACGTGCTCGCCTGCGGCGGCACAACGCTGCAGGCCGACACCTCGACGGCCACGATCTCGTCGGAGACGGTGTGGAACGGCGGTGCCTCCGGTGGCGCAACCGGTGGAGGCGTCAGCGACGTCTTCTCGCTGCCGGCGTGGCAGTCCTCGGTCGGCGTTCCGGCTCCGGGTCGCGTTGCCGCGGCCGCAGGACGGGGCGTTCCCGACGTCGCAGGGAACGCGGATCCCAGCACCGGATATCAGGTGCTGGTCGACGGAACTCGCGCCGTATACGGAGGGACGAGCGCAGTGGCGCCGCTATGGGCGGCGTTGATTGCCCGGCTCGCTCAGGCGACGGGCCGCTCGTTCGGCCTGCTGTCCGAGGCGCTGTATCGAGGCGTTGCCGCCGGGCAGCCGGCGCCCGGACTTCGCGACGTGACGCAGGGATCCAATGGGTCGTTCTCG
>JAODNL010000134.1 GCA_025465405.1 Pseudonocardiales bacterium
TGCAGCACCTTAATGGCCACCGGCCGGTCGAGCTTCTCGTCGTATCCAGCCCAGACCTCGCCCATGCCGCCGCGTCCGACGGGGTACGTCAGCTCGTACCGATCGCCGATCCGTGTCCCCGCCTGCATATCTCAGGCTCCGTCGCCGTACCGGGTGTTCAACTCGCGATACGCCGTCAGGACGGCATCGGTGTGGTCAGCCAGTTGCGAGCCAGGGCTCGATTCGCCAGGTAGGTCGTCAGGCGCCAGCATGGCCAGCCTCTGGTCGGCATCTCGAACCAGCTCGCCGATCTCCTGTTCACGGATGAAGTTCTCTCCCGCGATGGCGGTCGCCGCCATGTCGGCGAGGTGTCGGTCAACCTCGGCGTCGAGACCGGCAAATGCTGACGCGACCTTCTCGCGCTGCGCCAGCAGGACGCGTGCCGTGCGGCTCTCAGCCGGGAGGTCATCATGGTCCTGCCCGGCCAGGTCGTCGCGCATCTCACGCAGCCCCTGCCGGCGCTCCAGAACACCGGCCAGCTCCCACAGCGCATGTGCCAGCAACCGCTCCGCCACGGCCGTGTCGACCATGCCCCGCAACGCCGGCCAGGTCGACGAGATGCGCTCTCCGACGTCGATCGCCTCCGACATCGCCGCACGGTCGTCATCATCGATCAGCACCTTGTGATCGTCCCGCCGACGGTGCAGTTCCGGGGCAACAATGACGCCGGCCTTTCGCCCCGCTGGGTAGATCACTGCGACCCCCAACATGACGAACCCGATCAGGAGAGTCGCCGGCCACCACGGGACGTGTCCGAATATGAGGAACACCGAGAACGCGAGAAAGATGCACGCGACGAAGCGACACAGACGCCGAATATCCAAGCCCTCGCCAGGTTCCCCCGGACTGATCTCGAGGACGCTTCCCCAGCGGTACATCTCAGCTCTGCCGCCTTGGACCTTCAGTGGGAGAACTGAGACGATGGCCATCCTGTCGTCATGGGCGACGTACAGCGCCGGCGGATCTACCTGACCCACAGCGGGTTTACTCCTTTGGGTCGACCGAAGGGCTAGGCGATGCCTTTCTGCCGGCGAATCATCTCGTACGCCTGGCGTCGCGCGAACTGCTTCAGCTGGGTCTGGAGCGTCTTGTCGTCGAGGTACCGCTGCATCAATTTACCGTTGTCGTCGTGCCGGGAGATCACAATATCCTCGAACCGCCGGTCGAAGACCACTCCGAAGTTGTCTTCGTCGTTGACGACCGCGGCCGCCTGAAGCGTGCCGTCCTCTGCCGCTGCCACGATCTGCTGCTCGACCCATACCCGGTCCGAATCGCCCAGCCCGATGCCGAACCGATCGTTGAACGCGTCGATGAGCTCGGACAGCGCAACCTTGACCGCTTCGTGCTGGAGCCCTATGCCTTCACCGACGAAGCCCGGCAGCACATGCTCCGCCTCCGGGGTGAGGCCCACGTCGTGCTCACCGGTCTTGCTGATGCGTAGGTGCGTTAAGTCGACCTCACCGATGTCGACGGACGGATCCTGCCGGCGCGGCAGCCGGTTCAGCAGCGCGCGGCCGAAGAGGTACAGCCGCTCCAGCTCCGGGTCGTGATACGGCACGACCTGGGAGAGGAACGCGTACATCCGGACGTAGTCGCGCAGCGCCGCCCGGAAGCCGTCGGCGACCTCCCGGTCGTCGTCCGCCAGTGCGACGTACCGGTCCCGCGCCGGGTCGGTGTGCTTGTACAGAGCGGCGTGGGCGCGCTGCAGCCCCGTCTCGCTGGTGGCACCGCGCTCGGCGGCAAGCAGCGCCTCGGCGTACGCCTGCATTTCCGTGTCTTTGAGCACCGGGACGCCCATGACCACGCCCTGTGCGCTGTACAGGAGGTTGGGGTCGGTCGGCGTCATGATGGCCGTTTCGAAGAACGGCTTGAACTCGTCGGCTATCTCCTCGGCCTCGTTCATGAAGTCGAGCACGAAGACGTCGCCCTGGGTCTTGAGCGGGTGGGTGCGGTTGAGCCGGGACAGTGTCTGCACGGCCGCGACGCCCTTGAGCTTCTTGTCGACGTACATCGTCGTCAGTAACGGCTGGTCGAACCCGGTCTGGTACTTCTCGGCGACGACCAGGATCCGGTACTCCTTGGCCTGCTTGGCCGCCGGCGTACCCGCATGCTTGTCGTCCGCGGCGGTGTACGCGTACTTGCCCGGCAGTTCGCCCTCGCCGAACCCGTTGATCCGCGGTTCGGTCACCTCGACGCCGTCGACGGTGAGCGCGCCGGAGAAGGCAACGATGGCCTCGCAGTCGGTGTAGCCGTGGGTCTCGATGTACTTGCCGATGGCGGTGTAGAGGCGCACCGCGTTCTCGCGGGAGCCGGTGACCGCAATCGCCTTCGCGCGGCCGCCCAAACGCCAGGCGGTGTGCTTACGGAAGTGCTCGACGATGATCTCGGCCCGCTGGGCGTTCATGGACGGGTGCAGGCTGACGAAGCGGGCAAGCTGCGCGCCGGCCTTCTTCGGGTCAACCTCCGGGTCCTGCGGGTTGGTGCTGGCAAGCTTCCAGTACGCCTTGTAGGTCACGTAGTTGCGCAGCACGTCAAGAATGAAGCCCTCTTCGATGGCCTGGCGCATCGAGTACGTGTGGAACGGCTGCGGGTTGCCGGTGACCGGGTGCGGGGTGCCGAACAGTTCGAGGGTCTTCGGCTTCGGGGTGGCGGTGAACGCGAAGTACGACAGCGTCTCGTGCCGGCCGCGGGCCAGCGCCGACGCGGTGAGCAGATCGGCGTCCTCGTCGATGTCGTCGCTGCCGAGCTTGAGCAGCACCTTCTTCAACGCGGCGGCCGAGTCGCCGGACTGCGACGAGTGCGCCTCGTCCACGACGACGGCGAACCGCTTGCCCTTCAACGCCTCGACCTTGTCGAGGATGAACGGGAACTTCTGCATCGTCGTGATGACGATCTTCGCCGTTTCGCCCTGCAGCGCCTCGGCGAGCTGAGCCGAGTCCTTGTCGATGCGCTGCACGACGCCCGGCACGTGCTCGAACTGGAA
>JAODNL010000150.1 GCA_025465405.1 Pseudonocardiales bacterium
AGCGAGATCGGCCCGATCGCCAAGCCGCGCCAGGTGATGATCGTGGCCGAGCTGCCGAAGACGCGCTCGGGCAAGATCATGCGCCGGCTGCTGCGGGACGTCGCCGAGCATCGCGACCTCGGGGACGTCACCACCCTCACCGACTCGTCCGTGATGGATCTGATCGGCCAGCGGCTGCCCACCGCGGCCAGCGAGGACTGACCCGTCGATCATCATGCGATCGTGTCGCTCGAACCGCACGATCGCATGATGGTTGCACGGTCAGGAGAGCTTCTCGGCGAGCGCCATCGCGTCGAACGGCGCGCGGACTTTGACGTCGTTGTCGAAGTAGACGTAAACATCGTGCCCGGCGTCCGCCCACCCGCGCAGGGTGATTGCCCACGCATCCAGGGCGGCGTCGGTGTACCCGCTCGTGTACAGCTCGACGTCGCCGTGCAGCCGCACGTACGCGAAGTCGGTTGTGACGTCCCGGATCAGCGGCCACTTGCCGGCGGTGTCGGCGACGACGACGGCAATGTGGTGCTCGCGTAGCAACTCGGTGAACGCCGGGGTCTCGAAGCTCTTGTGCCGCACCTCCAGCGCGTGGCGCAGCGGCCGGTCGGCGTCGGCATGCGTCAACGCCCGGCCCTCCATCCGGTCGTCGTGCTGGCGCGCCAGCCACGCGGCCTCCCTGGTCGACCGCGGCAGGCGGGCGAAGAAGGCCGCCAGCCGGTCTGGGTCGAAACCGAGAGTCGGCGGCAGTTGCCACAACACCGGCCCGAGTTTCTCGCGCAGCGCGAGCACGCCCGAGGCGAAGAAGTTCGCCAACGGCGCCTCGATGTCATTCAGTCTCTTCATGTGCGTGATGAACCGGGCACCCTTGACTGCGAACACGAAGTCAGCGGGCGTCTGCTCGTACCACGAACGGAAGCTCTCCGGCCGCTGCAGCGCGTAGAACGAGCCGTTGATCTCGATCGTGGACAGGCGGCTCGCCGCATAACTCAGTTCGGCCTGCTGGGGGAGACCCTTCGGGTAGAAGACGCCGCGCCACGGCGGATATCTCCACCCGGAGATGCCGACCCGCACCCTTCCCCGCACGAACACATCATGCCCGCAGGTGCGCCAGCAGCTGTCCGGCCACACCGCGCCACTGCCACCGGTGCTCCACCAGGACGCCTATCTCCCGCGTCCCGACAGACACCATGCCGGCGCTGCCGAATCCGATCACATCCCCACCGCGCCTGGCCACGACCGCACGGTGTTCGTCGGTCCCGGCGAGCAGCTCGTCGAGGTATCGCTGCGGGAAGACTGGAGCCGCGGCGCTATGACATTCGACATGACCGGTACGGCCACGCGACGCCGACCCTAGGCGAGCAGCTTCTCGCCAGGACCCTCGCCGGGTGCGTCCGGGTGGGAGGACGCCTCACGGAACGCGTTCTGCAGCGTCCGCAACCCGTTGCGCAGCGGCTGGCGGTGCACGCCGAGGTACTCCTGCGACGCGGCGACGAGCCCGGCCAGTGCCGTGATCAGGCGACGCGCCTCGTCGAGATCCAGGTGTGGTTCGCCGTCGGGCGCCAGGCCCAGCTTCTCCGCCGACGCGCTCATCAGCATGACGGCCGCCCGGGTGATCACTTCGACGGCGGGGATCGCCGCCAGGTCTCGTACCGGCACGTCGTCGAGGGTCTCGAAGCCGTGCTCAGGCAACGGGATCGCTGCGGTCGGATGCGGTTTGGATGCGCTGCCCGGAATGCCGCCGGCCGAGGCGGCGTTTTCTACGAAGGTCGCGGATTTTGAATCGGAGTCAGCCACGCTGTTACCCTGTCACTGCGACCAGCCTCCGCCGACGGCGGGGGTGTGCAAGCGGAAGCCCACCAGCCTCCCACCCGCGCCATGTGAACCGCACGTGCGCCGGGTCCGGTCCGCAACGTTCGACCTCGGTCGAGCGGGTGTCGTGCACGCCACGACCGAGCGGACCGGTCGGCAGGCAAATCGGCCCCGTGCGCACGATCAGCGCAGCGGGGCCGTTGCTGTTTGCGACGGGCTCGCCCGAACAGAGCAGAACCGACCAAGGAGGTCCCATCAGCTCCGAACCCAGGATCAACGACCGGATCCGCGTACCCGAGGTGCGACTCGTCGGACCCGAGGGGGAGCAGGTCGGCATCGTGCCGATCGGCAAGGCTCTCGAACTCGCCGCAGAGTCGGACCTGGATCTCGTCGAGGTCGCCCCGATGGCGCGCCCGCCGGTCTGCAAGCTCATGGACTACGGCAAGTTCAAGTACGAGAGCGCGCAGAAGGCACGCGAGGCCCGACGCAACCAGGCCCTCACCGTCATCAAAGAGATGAAGCTTCGGCCCAAGATCGATTCGCACGACTACGAGACCAAGAAGGGTCACGTCGAGCGGTTCCTCAAGGCCGGCGACAAGGTGAAGGTCACGATCATGTTCCGCGGACGCGAGCAGTCCCGCCCCGAGCTGGGGTTCCGGCTGCTGCAGCGCCTGGCCGACGACATCCAGGAGCTCGGCTTCGTAGAGTCGTCGCCG
>JAODNL010000151.1 GCA_025465405.1 Pseudonocardiales bacterium
CCCGGTGCGGACCGGGATGCGCACGGCCGTCACGTCCGGCACCGCCACCGTGCTGCGATCGCTGCCCGTCGCCGCGGGTGGCAAGACCGGGACCGCCGAGGACCCGAGCGCCGGCGGTGCGGGACTCGACTCATGGCTCAGCGCGGTGGCGCCGATGGACCATCCGACGATCGCGCTCACCGCGTTCATCCGGGGTACTGGCAACAGCCATCCGTCCAATGAGATCGTGCGCTCGGCGATGGCCTACTTCTTCACCCACGAGAGGGCCACGCTCGCGCGCTAGACGGCCTCGGCGACGACGTCCGCGTCGAACGCGTCGAGGACTTCGCCGTGCAGGAGGCATGCCGCGGCGCCTTCCGCGACGCACGTCGTCGGGCGCTCGGCCGGACGGACCGGGAAGCCGAACGCGTCCTCGATCAGCTTGTCGAATCCGCGCAGCCGGGTCGCGCCGCCGAACGTCCACACGCCCTCCTGCAGGATGTCGTTGACCGCCTGCGGGGGTAGGTCGTCCAGGCAGCTGGCCAGCGCGGCGATGATCGTGTCGACGGTCGGCCGGATCGCGTCGACGACCTCAGCGACCGAGAGCGTCACCAGCCGCAGACCCCCCGTACATGAGTCGAGACCCTGCGCGACCAACGAGGAGTTCCACTCGGACGCGATGTCGCACTTGACGCTCTCCGCGGTCAGCTCACCCACGATCAGGTGGTGCTCGCTGCGCAGGTAACGGTCGACGGCGATCGTCATCTCGTCGCCGGCCACGCGACACGACCGATGCGCCAGGATTCCCCCGAAGCAGAAGCCGGTGATCTCCGCCGTGCCACCGCCGACGTCGACGACCATGTGGGCCCGTGGCTCCAGCGGGTTGATGCCACAACCGAGCGCTCCGGCGATCGGCGCCGGTACGAGCCGGATGCGGCGGATGCCGGCCTCTCCCGCGGCCTCGAGCAGAGCCCGCCGTTCCAACGCGGTGGAACCCGCGGGAACGCTGATCACGGCTCGTGGTCGAATTCGTTGCCAGCGATGCTCGGCCATCTGCGGCACGATCCGGACGATGAAGGCCCGCGCTGCCTCGAGGTCGACGATCACCCCGTCGCGCAGCGGACGCGTGGTCGCGAGCCCGACCGGACAGCGCCCGATCAACGCGCGCGCGTCGTGTCCCGCGAGCAACGGGGTGAGCCGCTTGGTCCGTGTATCGGTTCGCACCACCATCACCGACGGCACGTCGAGCACGATCCCGTGCCGCGGATGACACACGACCGTGCGGGTCGTACCAAGATCGATCCCAAAGCCGTTCACAACACCTCCAGGATGGCCGGCACGGATGGCCCCGAACGTAACGACGCCTCCTGCGGGTGCCTGTGTCCCTCGGATACGAATACGCACCGACCGTTCGCCCTGCCAGGTCGTGAACGTGACCGCGCCCGCTTCCGGGACGGGGTGGCACGGCAGGCACGCCGCAACTCCTGGTGCCCGACATCGTTAGTCGGTTGACAGGTGGAGGTCGGCGCTTGCCCATCGTCTTCGAGCCCCGGGACGCCCCGTGCACGGGGTGCGGCGCCTTGGTCGCCCTGAAGGTCATCAAGGATTCCAACCGCCTCCGAGCCGATCTCGGCGACCGGCGGCTACCGATCCACGAGTTCGACGGGACGCCGGCCGACGAACTGTGCCGACGGCAGCTACCCGGGGACCAGGCGGCCCCCGCCGGCCCGCGGACGGCCTCGACGCGCCGAGCGCGGGCCCCGAATTGACGTCGGCCCGCCGAATTGCCAGGATGCGCCTGGAGTGTGCCGCAACTAGGCGGCATGCAAGGTGGGGGGACAGCAAGCGTGCGCACCAACAAAACAATGACGCCGTCGCGGCGTGGTCGCGGGTTCACGGCACGTCTGGCCGGGCTCGGCGCGGCAGGGTTCGCCGCGACGCTCGTCGCGGCGCCGCTGGCCCACGGCGATGCGACCAGCACCCCGTCGGACCCAGCCTCCGACACGGGGACGCCGACACCGACCGACACCGCGTCGGCGACCCCCACGGACACCGGCTCGCCGACACCGTCCGGCTCCGCTTCGTCCTCCAGCGGCCAGGGCACGCCGTCGACCAGTGCCGGCTCGCCGACATCGCACCCAGCCACGTCCTCCGGCAGCGCGCCGGCGAAGGGTGCCACTGGCGCGGCGAAGGCCCGCACGGCGCCCGCCCAGTCCGTGCCCCAAGTGGCTCTGCCGCCGAACTACGGCGCGCAGAAGATCCGCGTCGGCATCCAGACGAAGGACGGCGCGTACTACCCACCCGGCGCGTCGCTCGCCGGAGCGGTCATCACGGCGGTCGAGACCGGCCCGTTGGCGAACGATCAAGCACCGAACGGGCCGAGCTGCACGACCGACGCCACGGGCTTTTGCGCGTTCGCTGTTCCCGGCATGTTCGGCGGCTACCTGGCTGCGCCGGGCGACACCGTCACCTTCACCCAGACCACCGCGCCCATCGGCCCGGGCATCCTCCGGGACACGCTGCCCGAGGTGGTCGGACCCTGCCTCTTCGGCTTCAACGTGCTGAACGCCGCACCGTCGACGCTCGCGGTTGCTGCCTCCCCGACGGGCCTGCCCACCTGCGGCATCCTGCCGCCGCTCGCCGTGGCCGCGCAGTCCGCAGCGCACCCACAGGCCATAACGAGCGATCAGTTCGGTCCGATCGTCACGTTCGTCGACCCGGGCGTTCCGCCGGTCGCCGTCAACGACACCAGCGCCGTCGCCGTGGGCCACACCGTCACCGTGCCGGTCATCACGAACGACACGACCGGCGGAGCGCCGGCCACGATCACCGCCAGCTCGCCCAGCCACGGGACCGCGGTGGTGAGCGGGACGGGCATCAAGTACACGCCGGCCGCCGGCTTCTTCGGCACGGACAGCTTCAAGTACACGATCACCACCGCCAACGGCGCGGCCACGGCGACAGTCACGGTGAAGGTCACGGCGCCACCGCTCGCGGCGGACGACACCGCGCACACGGTCAGTGGCACCGCCGTGCACATCGCGGTGCTCGGCAACGACCTGGCCAGGGGCGGGGTCATCACGCTGGCCTCCGTCGGGGCCGCCGGACACGGCACAGCGACGATCGACGGGACGTCGATCGTCTACACGCCCGCCGCCGACTTCGCCGGGACGGACGCCTTCACCTACACGATCACGACGGCGAACGGTTCGTCGAGCGCCACCGTCACCGTGACGGTCACCGCACCAGTCCTCAGTGACACCGGGGGACTGGCCAGCACGGGCACACCGTCCGAGCAGCTCCTCGGTGCCGGCGCGCTGCTGGTGCTGGCCGGGGGTGCGGTCACCGTGGCCGGTCGCCGACGTCGGGCTCGTGCCTGACGGCAGCACCTCGCCTCAGCCGGCAGCGGCCGGCTGGTGGTTTGCCCGGGTACCGGTGGGGGACGGGCGCTCGAGCCGGCTGATCGTGTACGCGACCCCCGCCTACCCGGACGGTTCGCTCGTCGACCTGCCGGCCGGGGACGCGGCTAAGACGCCGGGTTACTGCATGCTCGCCGAGCTGGTCGACGGCGTGGTCGTGGGGCTGGCTGTCGCGTCGACCCTCGTCCCGAAGGCTGCGCCGCTGTGGTTCGCCGAGGTCCGCGAGGCAATGGCCCAGCCACCGGCCGTGCATCTGATGGCCTTCGTCGGCCATGGCGTGCGGCCCGGAGCACTGCTGGACGAGACGGCGCTGTCGAACGTCGATGTCGCCGGCCCCGATCAGCTCGGCGCGGTGCGCTGGTATCCGGCGACCGGCGAGGTCGACCAGATCTACGTCGATCCCGCGCATCGCCGGATGCGCATCGGCACCGCGCTGCTGCATGCCGCGGCCGTGCTCAGCGTCGCCCGCGGCTGGAGCCGCCTCTGGGGCGACGGGCAACGCACCGCGATGGGCGAGGCGTTCCGCAATGCCTCGTACTGGCGCGAGCGGGCCGCGGACCTGACGCACGTCGCGCCGCCCATGACTCCCGGCGACGGCGCTCCGAGCGATCTTGATGCCGGCGATGCGTTATGACGCGCCAGGAGTATGAAGATCGCGAGCCGAAACGTCGATGCGGGCGATCGCCGGCGCGGTGAGCGAGCCGAGCCACACGACGCCGTCGAGTTCCCGCACGCCGGTGGCCATGTAGAACCGCTCGTGCGTCGTCTGCAGGTCGTGGACCAGCGTGCCGTCGGCGTCGTAGGCCTGCACCCACACGGTCTTCTTCTCCCGCGGCTGCAGCGCATCCGGCAGCGCCCACGCGACCTTGCGCAGCACGGGCGCGCGCGGCAGCAGCAGATCCAGGATCGGATCCCGCGGGCTGGGCAGCGCCACCCAGATCAGGCCGTCCGAGCCGGTCGAGATGTTGTCCGGGAAGGCCGGCAGGTTCTCGACCAGGGTGTCGCGGTGGCCCGAGCGGGGGCCGGTCAGCCAGATCTTGTCCAGGCAGTAGCCGCCCGTCTCGGCGACGGCGATCCACGACTCGTCCGGCGCGAGGGCGACTCCGTTGGCGAACTGGAACCCGTCGGCGACCAGGTCGACCGACCCGTCCGGAGTCCGGCGGAACAGCCGTCCGGTGCCGGAGTGCGCCAGCAATTCGCCCTTGTAATGGTCCACACCGAAGTGCTGCGAGCTGTCGGTGAAGTACGCGGTGCCGTCCGCGCCGAGGGCACCGTTGTTGCAGAACATCATCGGCGCGCCGCCGATGTGGTCGACCAGGCTGTGCACGGCGCCGCGGTCCGGGTTCACGCGCAGCACCCCGAGCCGCGCGTCGCATACCAGCAGGTCCCCGTCCGGATCGATCTCGATCCCCAGTGGACGCCCGCCCGTTTCGGCCACGGTTTCGACGTGCCGGCAGTCGGGAGAGATCCGCAGGATCCGGCCGTCCTTCAGCCCGGCGAGCACGCGACCGGTCGAGTCGATCGCGACGTCCTCGGGGCCGGCGCCCGGCAGGTCGTACACCGTCAGGGCGACGGGCTGCTCACCGCGCTTGCGCTTGGCGCGAGCCGGCGCCCGGGGCGGCTGCCACACGACCGGATCGATCCCTGGCTTCGGCACGGCAACCCCCGTCACGTCAGACCGGCGGCCGCGGGTCGTACTGGATCTCGCGCTTGACCCGTCGGGCGGCGTCCTCGGAATCCAGCCGCACGACGAGGTGCAGTGCCATGTCGATGCCGGCCGAGACGCCGGCCGACGTGACGACCTCGCCGTCGTCGACGTAGCGGTCGTCCGGACGCACCTCGATGGACGGATCCAGCGAAGCGAGCAGGTCCAGCGCGCTCCAATGGGTGGTGGCGGGACGGTTGTGCAGCAGTCCCGCCGCCGCATAGACGAGCGAGCCGGTGCACACGCTGGTCATCAGCGTGCCGCCGGCCGCGAGTTCGCGTAGCCGCGCGAGCAGGGGATCGTCCGGAGCCAGGAACCGCCGCGTGCCCTGGCCGCCCGGGACGATCAACACGTCGATGGCGCCCAGCTGCTCCCACGTCCGATCGGGCAGCACCCGCAGGCCCTTCGCGGCGGTGATCGGGTCGAGAGACGACGCGACCGTGAACACCTCTACCTCAGCTCGAGCCACCTCGCGGGCCCAGAAGGACAGCACCTCCCACGGCCCGGCGAAGTCGAGCTCCTCGACATCCGGGAACAGCATGATGGCGATACGCACCCGCGCAACGTATCCGGTTCGAAGCGTGGGATGCTGCCTCGGGCGAGACCACCGTCATATTGCTACTGACGAGTAACATAGGCAGAGTATTGCGAGAATGTGTCGATGCGGCTCGCCGTGCGGGTCGCGCGCAGTCCCGTGTGCAGTGCGCGGCGGGAAACCCGACTGAGAGGTCAGCGAACGCATGAACATCGTGGTCCTGGTCAAGCAGGTGCCCGACACCGAGGCCGAGCGCAGGCTCAATCCGGCGGACAACACCCTCGATCGCGCCGCCGTCGACCCGGTGATCAACTACATCGACGAGTTCGCCATCGAGGAGGGGCTGCGCCTGAAGGAGGCGCACGGCGGCGAGGTCACGATCCTCACCGTGGGCCCGGAGCGGGCCACCGAGTCGATCCGCAAGGCGTTGTCGATGGGCGCGGACAAGGC
The DNA here is from genome assembly GCA_025465405.1 of Pseudonocardiales bacterium. Classification (GTDB taxonomy): domain Bacteria; phylum Actinomycetota; class Actinomycetes; order Mycobacteriales; family Jatrophihabitantaceae; genus RYN-117. The sequence continues at coordinate 6,089 of JAODNL010000151.1, forward strand.
GGTGCACGTGACGGACGAGGCGCTGCACGGTTCGGACGCGATCGCGACCGCGAAGGTGATCGCGAAGGCACTGGGCACGCTCGAATGGGATGTGGCGGTCGCCGGGTCCGAGGCCACCGACTCACGCTCCGCGATCGTCCCGGCACTGATCGCCGAAGCGCTCGGCGTCGCGCAGCTGTCGCAGGCGCGCAAGGTCACGGTCGACGGGTCGACCGTCACGATCGAGCGGGTCACCGACACCGGCTACGAATCGGTGCAGGGCTCGACGCCGGCCGTGATCAGCGTCGTGGAGAAGATCAACGACCCGCGCTACCCGTCGTTCAAGGGCATCATGGCCGCGAAGAGCAAGCCGATCACGGTGCTCTCGTTCGGTGATCTCGGCCTGGGCGCCGACGAGGTGGGTCTCGACAACGCGTGGAGCCAGGTCGTCTCGTTTGAGAACGCCCCGCCGCGCGCCGCCGGCCAGACGGTCAAGGACGAGGGCGACGGCGGCGTCAAGATCGCCGACTTCCTGGCGTCCAAGAAGCTGATCTGACGTCGGTTCGAGAGGACAGGAGATAGAAA
>JAODNL010000183.1 GCA_025465405.1 Pseudonocardiales bacterium
AGTTCGCCGCACTCAACACGGCGGTCTGGTCGGGCGGATCGTTCGTCTACATCCCCGCCGGCGTGAAGGTCGATATCCCGCTCCAGGCCTACTTCCGGATCAACGCCGAGAACATGGGCCAGTTCGAGCGGACGATGATCATCGTCGAGGAAGGGGCACAAGTTCATTACGTCGAGGGCTGTACCGCCCCGATGTACACGAGCGAGAGCCTTCACTCGGCGGTCGTCGAGATCGTCGTGAAGAAGGGCGCCCGCTGCCGATACACCACGATCCAGAACTGGTCGAACAACGTCTACAACCTGGTCACCAAGCGGGCCAAGGCCGAGGCGGGCGCGACGATGGAGTGGATCGACGGCAACATCGGCTCCAAGGTCACGATGAAGTACCCGGCCGTGTGGCTGACCGGCGAGTACGCGAAGGGTGAGGTGCTGTCCATCGCGTTCGCCGGTGAGGGCCAGCACCAGGACGCCGGCGCCAAGATGCTGCACCTGGCGCCGCACACGTCCTCGACGATCATCTCGAAGTCCGTCGCCCGCGGCGGCGGTCGGACGTCCTACCGCGGCCTCGTCGAGGTGCACAAAGGTGCCCATCACAGCGCGTCCACGGTGAAGTGCGACGCCTTGCTCATCGACGACATCAGCCGGTCCGACACCTATCCGTACGTCGACGTCCGTGAGGACGACGTGTCCATGGGTCACGAGGCGACGGTCTCGAAGGTCAGCGAGGACCAGTTGTTCTATCTCATGAGCCGCGGCCTCACCGAGGACGAAGCGATGGCCATGGTCGTGCGCGGCTTCGTCGAGCCGATCGCGCGTGAGCTGCCGATGGAGTACGCGCTCGAGCTGAACAGGCTGATCGAGCTGCAGATGGAAGGAGCGGTGGGCTGAGTTGACCACTGCGACTCCGGTAACCCAGGCACTGGCCAAGAACCACGGACGGGAGGCGACCGGCTCACCGTCCGAGCGCTTCGTCTCCCGCGATCCGGACGCGTTCGAGGTGCCGCGCGGGCGTGAAGAGCAGTGGCGGTTCACGCCCACTCGCGACATCCGGGTGCTGTTCGAGAAGTTCGAGCCGACCGCATCGGTGGTCGGCGCGCTCGACGCACCCGCGGGCGTTTCGTGGGCTTCCGTCGAGGCATCCGACGACCGGGTCGGACGCGTCCTGCAGCCCGAGGACCGGGTGAGTGCGCTCGCCTTCGCGAACACACCGGACGCCTTGGTCGTCGAGGTCGAGCCCGGTCGCGAGCTCGACGCGCCGGTGTTCGTCCATGCATCGGCGCAGCCGGGCCTTGCCTACGCCCATCTCGTGATCGAGGCCAAACCTCAGTCGAGCGCGTCCGTCGTCATCGACTACTCGGGCTCCGCGACGGTCGCCGAGAACGTCGAGATCATCGTCGGTGACGGCGCCCACCTCACCGTCGTCAGCCTGCAGGACTGGGATTCCGACGCGGTGCACCTGAGTACGCACGCCATCAGTGTCGGCCGTGACGCGACGCTCAAGCATGTGGTGATCGATCTCGGTGGCCGGCTCGTGCGGATCTCGCCCACGGTCAGGTTCGACGGGATCGGGGGCGACGTCGAACTGCTCGGCGTCAGCTTCGCCGGCACCGGCCAGCATTTCGAGTCGCGTCTCTACGTCGACCACTCGGCGCCGAACTGCACGTCCAAGGTGCTGTACAAGAACGCGCTGCTCGGCGAGACGGCGCGCACCGTGTGGATCGGTGACGTGCGGATCCGCCCGACCGCGACCGGCACGAACACCTATGAGATGAACCGCAACCTGCTGCTCTCGGACGGGGCGCGCGCCGACTCGGTGCCGAACCTCGAGATCGAGACCGGCGAGATCGCCGGTGCCGGCCACGCGAGCACAACGGGACGATTCGACGACCTGCAGCTGTTCTACCTGCAGTCACGCGGCATCGACGCCGACGAGGCGCAGCGGCTGGTGGTGCGAGGCTTCTTCGCCGACGTCGTCGACCGCATCGGCCTGCCTGACCTGCAGCACCGCATCATGACCGCGATCGAAGCTCGACTCGGCTTCGACCCGGCCGAACCAGAACTGGAGACCAGCAGCGCATGAGCAAGCTCGAGATCCGCGACCTGCACGTCAGCGTCGGCCACGGAGAGGACTCGGCAGAGATCCTTCGAGGCGTCGACCTCACGGTGTCCTCCGGCGAGACCCACGCGATCATGGGCCCCAACGGCTCCGGCAAGTCGACCCTCGCGTACTCGATCGCCGGGCACCCGAAGTACACGGTCACCAGCGGCGCGGTGCTGCTCGACGGGCAGGACGTCCTGGCGATGACCGTCGACGAGCGGGCCCGAGCGGGCCTGTTCCTCGCGATGCAGTACCCGGTCGAGGTGCCAGGCGTGTCGGTGTCGAACTTCCTGCGCACCGCGATGACCGCCGTGCGCGGCGAGGCGCCGAAGCTCCGCAACTTCGTCAAGGAGATGAACGGCGCGATGAGCGACCTGGCCATCGACCCGAAGTTCGCCGAGCGGTCGCTCAACGAGGGCTTTTCCGGCGGCGAGAAGAAGCGCCACGAGATCCTGCAGCTTGAGCTGCTCGACCCGAAGATCGCCGTGCTCGACGAGACCGACTCCGGGCTCGACGTCGACGCGCTCAAGGTCGTGTCCGAGGGCATCAACCGGTTCCGCGCCAAGCCGGGCCACGGGGTGCTGCTGATCACGCACTACAACCGCATCCTCCAGTACGTTCATCCCGACTTCGTGCACGTCTTCGTCGCGGGCCGGATCGTCGAGGAGGGCGGCGCCGAGCTGGCGAAGGTGCTGGAGAACGAGGGCTACGAGAAGTTCACCGGGGCGGCGACGTCGGCATGAGTGAGGTCGCGCCCTTCGACGTGGAGGCGGTCAGGAAGGATTTCCCGATCCTGTCCAGGACCGTGCGGAACGACAAGCCGCTCGTTTACCTGGACTCCGGGGCGACGTCGCAGCACCCGACCGTCGTCCTCGACGCCGAGCGGGACTACTACGAGCGGCACAACGCCGCCGCGCACCGGGGCACCCACCTGCTCGGTGAGGAAGCGACCGAGATCTACGAGGGGACCCGCGCGAAGGTGGCGTCCTTCCTCGGGGCCGCGTCGCCGGA